>CAMNFW010000214.1 GCA_946537565.1 uncultured Ruminococcus sp.
ATCTTTTTCATGTTGGTCCATATGCCTGTCATTGGCAGCAGCTCTTTATCTTTAATGCTCACTCAGATCGCTTCACACCGTCTATTCATCGCTGTACATTCTCTTCATCTTCCTGATGTCACTGTAAAACTTCTCCCGGACTGCTTCTGAACCGCCTTCGATGCTCACAATTCTTCCTATAAATGTCTTTGCCCAGTGCATAAGCTCGTTTGGGTCAAATACATCCGCAGTCAGCGTATAAAGATGCTCGCCGGTTTTTTCAATCGTACAGCACCGCTTCTCTCGCTCAAGCCGTTCAACAATGAATGGCTCGGTTTCTTCGTCTGCAAATACTGTCAGCCTCATTGGTGAGACAGTTCCGGTATCCTTACGCATTCCGAAGGATACTCCGAAAACGTGAGAAATATTATTCTCATACTTCTCCTTCATACGGTCATAGTCTGTATATACACTGCCCTTTTTCACCGTTTTCATATAGTCAAGCCTGAACGCTGAAAACCTTTTGAGTCCCGGTATATACGCTGCTATATACCGCCGTCCGGTCTGTACAGATACAAGCAGCTGCATTGGAACTGCCTGATTTTCGTTACCGGCAAGCTCACCGTCTTTTCTTCTCCTGCCTGAAAATGTACGGAATGAGATATACCTTTTTTCTCTGATAGCTTCCAGTATCTCAGGTATAAGTATATCTTCAAGAGTATGTATAATGTAATTGTGCTTTATGAAAAACAAGTCATTCTTTTTGCCCAGAGAACGCAGTATGCTGTTGCCGATAATTCCGAACTGCTGTGTCTCGGAAAAATATTTCAGCGCATCTTCAAGTCCCTTGAACCGGCTCAAATAATCTTCAGTCCGGTGTCCGGAAAGTGAATAGTATAAAGTCTTTCCCTTTTTTTCAGATACTATTATGCCCTCTTCAATGTATTCCTTAAGCTTGTTCCGGACAGTCTGCTCGTCAAAAAACTGCCCGTAATCACTGTTGAGAATATCAGTGATCTCCCGGAGATTTATGCTCCTCCCGTCTGCAAGTATATCCATGATAAGAAAATGCAGACGAATATCATTATCCGTGAAGCTTTTTGAATAATACGCATTATACAGCGGATTTTCCGGAATATGTCCGCTGTCAACTGAGATAGATACACTTCGTCCCCTTACTGAGTCGTCATATCGCATATAATCCCCTATCCAGCTTTCCACACGGCGCTTTTCATCACCATAGGTCCGTATGCTTTTCCTGTCGAAATCGCTTCTGACCTTGCAGCCGTATATGAAGAAATCCCGGACGTAATCACGAGTCTTGTCAAAATTTTTTATCAGTTCTGAAAACCCTGACATTTTTTCACCTCCTTGCAGATCGTTCTGTTCCGTGCAGTTAAATTTGCTGACTAAAAAAGCCTTATTTCCATTATCTCAGCCTTTTCAGCTATGGTTATTTTCAGGTCTCCCCTTTCAGCAGTTTCTGCCGGGATATCAGCTTCGTATTCAGCAAAATCATCGCAGCCGTCAGCAGCTCTGAGCGTGAGTTCAAGCTTCTTTCCTGCCAGCTCCATGTACATCGTACTTTCTCCCTCCGGTGATGCTGCGGAGACCACTATTATTTTCTTGTTCTTGTATATAACATCTCCGTATACCACCGTTCCTGACCAGCCGCAGCTTCTTACATAATGTCTGCGGAACGGTCTGCTCCAGAATATTTTTACGCCTTCACCATTGTCAAAGCTCTGTGCATCTATTATTTCTCCCCGGACTGATAATCTTTCCCGTCCGACATCAAGAGCTGCCATTACCGGTGTATCCGCTGATGAACCGCCTGCCATGAAGATATATCTGCATTTTTCAAAAATCATTCTTCCACTGCGTACATCGTATATCTCCAGAATATGCTCAGGTATCAGCAGCTCTGTCTCCCTGCTTTCACCCGCTCTAAGCTCCACTCGCTCAAATGCACACAGCTTCTTTATCGGTCTGCTCACCTCTGAACCTTCTGCGGAAAAATATATCTGTACCGCTTCAGAACCGTCTTTTTCGGATATATTTGTAAGCCTTACCTTTGCTTTTATTCCTTTATCAGTTTCTGTAAGCTCGATCCTGTCATACCGGAACGAGGAATATGAAAGTCCATATCCAAACGGGAACAGCGGCTTTCCTGTAAAATACATATACGTTGTGCCGGCTGTCTCTATGTCATATTCCATTATCTCAGGAAGATCATTTTCAGATCTGTACCAGGTCATCACCAGTCTGCCTGCCGGATTATTCCTTCCCGAAACTATCTCTGCTACAGCTGTTCCAAGCTCTGCGCCTGCATGAGTGGTATAAAGTATTGCCGGGATTTTTTCGTACTCTTCATTTATCGCATAAGGGTAGCTGGAGATCAGAACCATTGCTGTTCTGCTATTGAAGGAGCTGAGATACTCCGCCATTCCCGGCTGTACATTCAGTGAGAGTGTTTTTCTGTCATAGCATTCCTTAGCTGTCTGCACAGGATAATTTCCGGTGCAGTAAAATACCGCTCCGCATTCAGAGGCTATTCGCTTTGCCCGGTCTTTTCCGCTGCTGACAGTTTCGATCACAAATATACTATTCTCTTTTACAACACGCTGTCTGCTGAATTCTATCTCTCCCTCTGCATTTACCGTCAGCCTGCTGTGACCAAGATATTCTTCTATAAGAGTTCCGCCGGAGGTTTCAAATAAATTGAAGGTCTCACGGGTAAACCAGTCATATATCCTTCGGTTATGAAGCTTAAGCTGACCGTCATCGTCCAGGCGAATGTACTTTTTGTATTTCACTGAAAACAGATTCTGCCAGTTTTCACCCCAGTCCTGCACTTCAAAATAACAGCTTTCATCAGCCTCGTCTGCATCTGCATAAACTATGCCGTCGCTGTGTACTGAAAGATATTTGCCGTTTGAAGCTCTTATCGCTGCAATGTCCCACAGGCTGTCCTGAATTATCTCTGAACCCGGAAACTCCCGTTCAAAGCCCTTTGCCGGTGATATCTCGTACCTGAACACTCCTGTGTACCAGTCCATAAGATTTTCATCGCTGAGCGCTCCTACAACTGCTATTCTCTCCGGTATTTCTTTAAGCGGCAAAAGTCCGTCATTCTTAAGCAGAACGATCTGTTCCCGTGCTGCCCGGCGATTAAGCTCCCTGCTGGCTTCTGTGTCAACAATCTCCTTTGTGATCATATTGTACGGACACTCCGGGTCAAGCATTCCCAGCTTAAGCCTTGCATAAACTATGTTTCCAACTGCCCTGTCAATATCTTCCTCCGTCAGAATCCCATCAGAAAGTGCGTTCTCCACTGCTTTTTCTACTATGCTGTCCTTATCCGTCATGCAGTCACAGCCAGCTTTCAAAGCCTCTGCTATAGTTTCAGAATGTGTGCTGCAATATCTGTGGGCAAGAACAGTCTGTGAAAAGTCGCCGCCGTCTGTTACAGCGAACCACATTCCCCATTGCTCCTTAAGTATACTTTCCAGCTCCGGATTAAGCATTGCCGGAAGTCCGTTTATCTCGTTGTAAGCTGTCATAACGCTTCTTGCTCCGCCGTATTTTATCGCATTCATAAACGCAGCGTAATAATACTCATATTTCAGCCTTAACGGTAAATAGGCACAGCAGTTCATTCTGTGCGCTTCATTATTGTTTGCACAGAAATGCTTTAGTGTCGGAACTGTTCTCACATACTCACTGTTATCTCCTGCAAGTCCCGATGTATAGGCTCTTGTCATTTCTCCGGCAAGGCATACATCTTCTCCGTATGCCTCTTCTGTTCTTCCCCAGCGTGGGTCACGCTCCATGTCAACTGTTGGTCCCCAGAGACACAGTGCGCCTCTTTTATACTCGTTGTAATAAGCACGGCTTTCGTTTCCTGCGGTCTCTCCCA
>CAMNFW010000215.1 GCA_946537565.1 uncultured Ruminococcus sp.
TATCGACAAAAATAGTTTAAACTGCACTCGCTGCATTTCGGTGTCCTTGCCCGGCATACATCTCTTCCGAACTGCACCAGCTGGTGGCAGAAGTGACTTGAAACCTCCGGCGGAAGAAGCTTCACCAGGTCAGCTTCAACTTTAGCCGGCTCTTTATTTTTAGTAAGACCCAGTCTGCCGGAAATTCTAATGCAGTGGGTATCGGTGACAACAGCCGGCTTGCCGTAAATATCACCCATTATAAGATTTGCAGTCTTTCTTCCAACACCTGGCAGCCGCAGCAGATCGTCCATATTATCCGGGACCTCGCCGCCATACTCACTGAGAAGAATAGCAGCCATTTCCTTAATACTTTTAGCTTTCATCCGGTAAAAATTGCACGACTTTACGTCCTGTTCAAGCTCACTCAGATCCGCCTCAGCGAAGGCTTTCAGATCTGGATATTTTTTGAACAGTGTCCTGGTTACGATGTTCACTCTCGCATCAGTACACTGAGCTGACAGTCTTGTGGCAATGAGCAGCTCATAGGGCTTTTCATATTCAAGAGTACATTCGATATCCGGGTAGATTTTCTCCAGCTCAGTGCAAGCGAGCTGAGCGATCTCTTTTTTCCTCATCAGCTCATCTCCTTCATTTTGCTTAGTATCCTGTCATAGACTCTGTACATTTCCTGAACGGTATTTTCCAGGAAATAGTAATGTTTTATATAGAAGCCCAGCAGCACAATGATAATTGTTATGAGAATGGTCAGCAGGATATTCTGGGTCATGAGCAGACCGATAATGAATATCGCCAGCACAAGTGCAAACATCATTGTAACCAGAAAATGCACTATTCTCTCATGCTGCATGAAAGCGATCTTATCCTTATGCTCACGCATTATTTCATCAAGCTCAGCCTGGGAAGCAGCTTGCACCAGCCTTTGGTCGATATAATTCATATAATTTTTCAGATATTCAGTCATAAGATTTCCTTGGGAAAGCCATTATTTCAATGATATTTCCCGATCCCCTTTCCATAACTCTGAGGTCATAGCATGATCATTCTACATAAAATTATACATCATTTTGCTGCATTTGTCAATCAAAATCACGAAAATATACAAAAAAATCCCCCCGGAACAAATCCAGGGGGATAATTATTATTCAGTCAGATTTAACCTTCTGAATTATTCCTCGTCCTTTCTCTTGCGAGCTGCAAATGCAGTTGCTGCTGCGATAGCCATTGCGAGGATAGCTGAACCCATACCAGCAACGCCTGTCTTAGGAGCATTAGTAGAAGCGGTTGCTGTAGTAGCTGCAGCCTTTGTGGTAGTTGCAGTTGTGGTAGTAGTTGTTGTAGTTGTTGTATCTGTAGTAGTAGTTGTAGTTGTAGTTGTTGTAACTACCATATCATCGATCATTGTAACTGTATTGCTGTCGGTCTCAACACCAATAACTCCGGTAACTACGCCATTCTCGATAGTGAATGTGATATCTGTAGCAACCTCAAAGCCGCTCGGTGCTGCAACCTCATGAAGTACATAAGTACCGTCAGTCAGCTTGCCAACCAATGTAGATGATGTACCGGAGATCCAAGTCAGCTCCTTAGTATTCTCAGTAGAGATAAGCTCTGCTTCTGTTCCGAGTGTGACATTTGAAAGATCGAATACGACCTCATTGCCCTCGAAATCAACACCTGTAAGTGTCAGCTGAGCGCCTGCGATCTCGTCGCCGAGAACAGACTTCTTGCTGATGTTTACATCTGTGAGAGTCATATCATCAATGATAGTAACTGTGTCGCCGCTTACATTAGTTCCGGTTACCTGTCCGTTCTCAACGGTGAAGATAATATCAGTTGTTACCTCATAACCGCTGGGAGCTGCAACCTCGTGAAGTGTGTAAGTACCGTCTGTGAGTCCGCCGATGAATGTAGGTGTATCGCCGGAGATCCATGTGATCTCAGTGCCGTTCTCAGTTGTAAGTATCTCAGCATTTCTGCCTGCGGTAACGTCAGTGATATCGAAGGTGATATCGTTGCCGTCATTGTCCTTACCTGTGAGAGTGATCTTAGCACCTGCAAGCTCCTTGCCAAAGATGTTCTGCTTACTGATCTCAACATCAACATCAATGATAACGATCGCATCGTCAATCATAGTAACTGTATTGCCGTCTACGCCGACCTCACCTGTTACCTGACCATTGATAATTGTGAATGTGATATCTGTTGCTACCTCATAACCGTTAGGAGCAGCGATCTCATGGAGAGTGTAAGTACCGTCTGTCAGATCCTTTACGAATGTTGATGTTGAACCGGAGATCCATGTAAGTGAATTGCCGGTACCCTCAAGAGTTGCACCAACACCGAGTGTTACATCGTCAACGTCGAATGTAACAGTTCTGCCTGTCAGATCTTTACCTGTGAGTGTGAGTTTAGCGCCGCTCAGCTCGTCGCCGAATACGGACTTCTTGCTGATCTCAACGTCTGTAACCATCATATCGTCTTCCATTGTAATGGTATTTCCGGTTACTTCTTCGCCGCCTTCAACAACACCGTCATTTACTGTAAATGTGATGTCAGTTGTTACGAGATAGCCGCTTGGAGCTGCTTCTTCGTGGAGAGTGTAGGTTCCGTTAGGAAGATTCTTCACGAATGTACCGCTTGTGCCGGAGATCCATGTAAGAGATGTGCCGTTCTCAGTTGTTACCAGCTCTGCGCCCTGACCAAGAATTACATTGTCTATTTCAAGAACGATATCGTTGCCGTTATTGTCCTTGCCGGTGAGAGTGAGCTTAGCGCCTGCGATCTCTTCGCCGTAAACATTTGTCTTGCTGATCTGAGCTTCGCCCTTCATGGTGTCAACCATGGTGACTGTGTTTCCGCTTACGTTAGTTCCGGTGATCTCACCGTCTCTGATTGTAAACGTAATGTCTGTTGTAACCTCGTAGCCGTCAGGAGCTGCTACTTCGTGGAGAGTATAGGTTCCGTTTCCGAGACCCTTGATCAGAGTTGATGTTGAACCGGAAGTCCAGTTGATCTCTGTGCCATTCTCTGTAGTGTTAAGAACTGCGCCGTTTCCGAGTACGATATTTGTGATATCGAATACTACGTCATTGCCTTCATCGTCCTTGCCTGTAAGAGTGAGTGAAGCACCTTCAACCTCTTCGCCAAGAGTATTAGCCTTGCTGATATTTACATCAACAGTAACTGTGGTTACGATAGTTGTAGTTGTAGTAGTTGTTGTAGAAGTTGTGGTTGTGGTAGTTCTTGTTTCAGTTTCGATGTCTTCTGTAACAGTGGTTGTAGTAGTTGTGTCGAAGTTTGTTCCAGGACCTTCTTCAGAAGTTGTAGTTGTAACGGTTGTAGTAGCTTCAGTAGTTGTAGTAGTTGTTGTAGTTTCACGCTCGTCAACCATTTCGATCTGAGTTACCTCATTGCCGTCAACCAGAACCTTGCCGTCCTTAACTACGAACTGAATGTCATTGGTTACCAGGAATCCGTTAGGAGCTGCAGCTTCATGGAGTGTATAGGTTCCGTCCTCTACCAGAACGATAGATGCGCCTTCACCGCTGATCCAAGCCAGCTGTTCACCGGTGCTTGCAATTGCATAGCCGCCGTTGCCTACCTGTAATGCATCGCTCTCGAATGTGATTGCGCTGCCGTCTTCCTTGGTTCCCTTAAGTGTGAGTGTTGCGCCAACAACCTCTGCGCCTCCAACGTCTACCTTATTGATCTGAACATTATATCTCGGAGCAACAGTTGTAGTAGTTGTTTCGGTTTCAGTTGTTGTGGTTGTTGTAGTGGTTGTTGTTGTAGAAGTTTCGGTTCTTGTAGTAGTTGTGGAGGTTGTTGTGATAGCTTCGTCGATCATCTCAACTTCGCCGTCCTCATTGCCGCCT
>CAMNFW010000216.1 GCA_946537565.1 uncultured Ruminococcus sp.
GTTATAAAATAATAAAACCCGGAGGGGAATTAAATCAGATTCCGCTCCGGGTATTCTATTATTATTAGCCGATGATATTATTTCCGAATTTCTCTTCAAATTCAAGCACGATGGGTTTAAGTCTGCCATCAAGATATTTCATAGCCTTGTTATACATTTCACGGGGAACGCCGTAATAAGCCTCGGCGATACCGCAGGTGATAGCAGCAAGAGTGTCGCTGTCTCCGCCGACAGATACAGCTGTACGGACAGCATCCTCAAAGGATTCTGACTCAAAAAAAGCTTCAAGTGCCTGAGGAACAGTATCCTGGCATATTTCATTGAACTGGTATACAGGTCTGATTTCGTCGATCGTGAAATTGATATTGTAGTAATTATCGCAAATAAATTTTTTTATTTCCGGGATTTCAGCGCCATGTCTTGCCAGCCAGATAGCCTCAGTGGCAGCTCTTGCACCCTTCATGCCTTCGGGGTGATTGTGGGAAACTTCTGTCACACGGTCACTTAGCCAGAGAGCTTCTTCTCTTGTTTCAGCAGCAAAACCGCAGGCACTGACTCTCATTGCAGAGCCGTTTCCGAAGCTGTTATATGGTTGAGGAGAATCTGAATATATCCAGTGATAGAATCTTCCGCCGAAGCCGCAGTAAGGATAGGGTCTGCCGAGGGACTGCATTTCTTTAATGGCAGCCTTGGTGATATCTTCACCGGCGAATTTATAGTCTAAGATAGCCTTTGCCACGGCAACAGTCATTATACTGTCGTCAGTGGCGAAGCATTTTTTGTGGAATATCTCGAAGTCTTTTTTTCTATAATTATCAAATTCAAATCTTGAACCGGCAATGTCACCGATAATTGCACCTATCATATCAATACCTCCGCTTGTTTATCCGCAGGCAGATAAACAAATTTTATAATATTATACCATAATTTTTGAGATCTGTCAATGTTTGATACAATTTTTTGCTGAAATAGAATTGAACTTGTTAATAAATTATACTGTTATAGGAACTGGTTTCGGTCAGCTGTATCCTTACCAAAACAGCAGAGATATCTTTTGGGGATAAGTTTTGTGATTTTTGTTGACAAAAACCGCTGTCGGTGGTAAAATAGATGTGGTAAATGTATAATAATTCAGCAGAAGCAGCATACATGATCGTTTACCTGAACTGCGGCGCTGAAAACATCAAAAAAACCCCCCTTCGGAAGTGATTTAATCTGAGGGTGTATAATACAGATCAGGAGGTACCAGATGAGTATCAGCAAAAATCTAACTTTTATATTATCGTTTAATCAGCAATGGGTGCTGAGGAAAAATCTTGACGAAAATATCCTGCCTGTAGATCAGTTTCTTGATGAGTTTGAGAAGCAGTATCATGCGCTTATCGTAGGAAAGGATTTTACCGAGTGTGAGATCGTTGTCACCGATCCCAGCGGTATAGACAGTGAAGTGCTTCGCCATGACATTCTCACTCACCTGAATAAGCTGTTTTCACTGGAGCCTGACAGCAGTGTTTTTGAGCTTGAGATAAGGGACGATTCAGGAATAATTCCAGATGAGAATATCATTCCCACAGAGCATCTCACTGACCCACCGTCTGACGATGAAAAGAAAAATGAAGAAGAGAAGCCGTCTGAGCCGGAAAAGGTGAACACCTC
This sequence comes from uncultured Ruminococcus sp., assembly GCA_946537565.1. GTDB lineage: Bacteria > Bacillota > Clostridia > Oscillospirales > Ruminococcaceae > Ruminococcus. The sequence goes on from CAMNFW010000216.1 coordinate 1,657, forward strand.
CCAGACCGGACAGAATGGAAATACAGCTTTTATCCGCAGACCTATTTCCAGGGAAAAAATCCAGAAAAGCGATATCGTGATCAAGGCTAAGACCGCTCACCGTATAAAGACCGCATCTGATAAAGCTGAGGAGCTTATAGGTGCTGCCGACTTCAAGGCTCTTGCAAAGGAAATACGCACTATTGCACCGATCATTAAGAAGTATGACACCTATGAGGCTATTACCAACCGATGCTATCTTGTTTCGATCAATGACGGCTGCGGACTTTCCACATACCTTGAACTTTTTGCTGATCTTCTTGCGGAGACTGAGCTTTTCAAGTTCAATCCGAGAGGACCGAGGGTAAATGAGGTAAAGCTTGGACCTCAGCAGAAAGAACCTATGATGGACAATCCGTTTTCAGCAGCACTTGCCTGCTTTGGTGCAACAGCCAGCGGCAAGGTTGTATGTATAGACATTTCGGAGTGGATGACCAATACCAATGACAAGGAATTCAGAGAGTTTTTGCAGACTGTAAGCAGCAGAGGCGGAGAGAATATAGTGTTTTTCCGGGTACCCTTTGTTGAAAACAATGTACTGAGGGATCTGCACAGAAGCCTCAATTATCTGCTGTTCATAAAAAGCCTGTCTATCGTACCGTTTGATGCAGAGGAGCTGGATCAGTTTGCAGCAAAGATACTGTCTGAAAAAGGCTTTGAAATATCAGACAATGCCTGGAAGATATATCATGAGAGAATAACCGAGGAAAAGACCGACGGTCATTTCTACGGAATCAACACTGTAAACAAGGTAATACTTGAAATGATCTACCGCAAGCAGCTGTTTAACGCTGAAAACGGCGGAGATGATACTGTCATCAAGCGTGAGGAGATCACAGGTCTTTCTGAGAATGAGAATTCAATGGAGCTTACCGGTATGGAGATGCTGGACGAGCTGGTCGGCGTAGAGGATATAAAGAAGAAGGTGGAGGAGATCATTGCTCAGATCACTGCAAGAGTCGGCAACGAGACACTGGGTTCACCTTGTATACATATGCGTTTCGTTGGAAACCCCGGCACCGGCAAAACCACTGTTGCGAGAATTATCGGAAAGATACTTAAGGAGAAAGGCATACTCCGAAACGGCAGCTTCTTTGAATATTCAGGAAGAGATTTCTGCGGAAGATTCGTTGGTCAGACTGCACCTAAGACAGCAGCGATGTGCCGTGACGCATATGGTTCAGTGCTGTTTATAGACGAGGCATATTCACTTTACCGTGATGATAGCATAAGTACAGCGGACTACGGAAGAGAAGCGCTGGATACACTTGTTGCTGAAATGGAAAATCACCGCAGCGACCTCATGGTCATCATGGCAGGCTATCCTGATGAAATGGAGAAGCTTATGAAGGGAAATACAGGTCTTCTCAGCAGAATGCCGTATCAGATAGACTTCCCAAACTATTCAAAGGAACAGCTCAGTGATATTTTCCTTTCAATGGCAAAGAAGAGCTTTAGTTATGACGAGGACTTTGAGAATACAGTAAGGGAGTATTTCAATAACCTTTCTGATGAGCTGATGAAGCGCAAGGATTTCAGTAATGCCCGTTATGTCCGCAATCTTTATGAGAGGACCTGGGGCAAGGCAGTGCTGCGCTGTCAGATGGCTGGACAGAAGTGTACGCAGCTTCTTTCAGAGGACTTCAACGTTGCAGCTTCTGAAAAGGATTTTGCAAATATGAATTCCAAGAAGAGCAAGACTATCGGTTTCATTTAATAGAAAAAACTGTGCAGCTAAGCCGGATAAACCCGGAGCCGCTGGATATGAGCGCAAGAGGTATAGCATTTGTGCAGGAGGGGAATATGAATATCAGTGAAAATATAGAATTTATCAAAGAGAATACTGATGACTGGCTGTTTTTCCGCAACAGAAGCTATACCGCAAAAATACAGCGAGCTGATAAGGAAAGGGAGTACAATGTTCCCGGCAAAAAGGGGATAGTTTATAATTTCTTTGAAGATGCCTATGAGCCGGTCACTGAGGACGGATTTGTCATAACCGGAGCAGCCGGAGAGATGTGGTGCGTGGGACGTTCTGCACTGCCGAAATATCTCATTGCTGAGAAAAATATCACCTTCGAGCCGCAGCAGGTGCAGACAGTTGAGACTGATATGATCTATGCCGG
>CAMNFW010000217.1 GCA_946537565.1 uncultured Ruminococcus sp.
TTCATCGCTGAACAGAACGTAAACTGGAACAGCTTCACCAGCATTGTACTCGTCATCATAGATAACATGGGCATTTGTAACGATATAACCGTTATCAGTCATGACGATTCCTGTACCTGTAGCAACAGCCTCCTGGGTAGTAGTTTCGGGAGTCATACCGAAGAAGCTCCATGAATTATAGGTCTGGGTGATCTCGAAAGTAGAAGAGATACCGACAACAGACGGCATGACCTCGTCAACGATATCCGGGAGATATTTAGCATCCTCACGGGAAGCGATCTGGATAAGGCTTGGAGCAGAGGCATCGCTGTCCTCATTTTTTCTTTCAGCCTCTAAAGTTGCATCAGCGACAGCCTGACGGATATTATCATCAGCAGGTTCGATCTCTGAAACCTCCTCCAGTCTGTCATCATTGAGCATTCTGTAGATCTGTACTGAGCCGCCGCCGATAATTCCCAGGGTCAGCAAAAGAGCAGCGATCTTAAGACCGGTATGCTTTTTTTTAGGAGCGGCAGGGGAATTCTCGGACGAAAAAGATGAAGCTCCGGAATTTTCCTCGTTATATTCGTTGTAAAAATCAGACATTGGTTTCTCCTCCATACTCTAAAGAGCAAGTACCTGAACTGGTACTTTTTATTTCCATACTTTTATTATAACCCCTTTTGTGATAAAAATATGATAATAGACAGAAAAATCATACTTCTAATGTGAAAATTTTTTTCTGAGAAAATTTTTTTGAAAAAATATGCAGCATTTTTATATTTACTTCGATTGTTATAAATGAACGGTGATAAAAATCGCTGAATTACAAAATATGGGTATGACAAGAGAGGTTGGGATTATATGAATGATAACGAGATAATGTCTCTGCTAAGATCATCGCCGGGAGATGCTCACAGGGCATTGCTGGAGCAATACGGAAAATACGTTTATGCGATAGTGTATAACCGGCTCAGAAGCATTGGTTCAGCAGAGGATATTGAAGAATGTGTCAGTGATGTATTTGCTTCACTGTTTCTGAGTCTTGACAGAGAGAGCATTAATATCAAGGCAATGCTGGGAACGATAGCCCGGAACAAGGCGATAGACTATTACCGCAGCCTGCGCTCCAGGAACCGGCTTAGTGCCATTTCTGATGAGGATATGGGAAAGCTGGGTTCGGGTGACAACATCGAGGAGTCTTCCGAGAACAAGGAGCTTCGTGAGATCTTGCTGGCTTCGATAAATTCACTGGGAGAGCCTGATTCCACTATACTGATACAGAAATTCTACTGCGGACGGCGTTCAGCAGATATTGCAGAGGATATTTCAATGACAGCATCAACAGTCCGTTCACGCTGTGCAAGAGCAATAAAAAAGCTCCGCTCAATGCTGGAGGCAAAAGGAATAACTGTATAAAGGAGGATAATCTATGAAGGATAAGGATATATTCGATGCCCTTGAGAACGCATCTGAAAGCGAAATAGGTGAGATCATGGATAAAATGCCGGAGCTTGACAATGATCAGATAAACAGACTTTATAAGCTCAGCGAGGAGAAATACTCAAGAGCTAAAGAAAACGGCGGTGAATTGGGAGAATATCAAGTCCAGGTCAGCGGCGTTGAAAGGTATAAGCAGCCGGTATGGCGGAGGATAGTATATTCTGCCGCAGCCTGTGCAGCAGCGTTTGTATGTATAGCAGGAACAGTGATGTTTCTTAAGCGTGGAGGTACAGAGGTCGTACCTGATGTAGTTCCCACCAGTCCGCTGACAGTTCAGGAGGGAACCATGAGCGGAGAATCTGTTGTAACAGCAACAGATGCAGTAATAACTCATGTAATGATAATAGACGAGACAGGAAAAATATCATCAGCAGCGGAATCTAATGGTGCTGCTGATGCAGTTACAACTGTTGATCCATCTGTAACACAGCCTTCCGGTTCAGGAAATGAAGATGCTGGTCAGCCGGCTTCCGAGCCTGTTACAGTTCCACCCTCAGAAGCTCAGGAAGCGGAAAAGCTTGAGGAGTATAACAAAATGCTGTCAATGCAGGAGACAGCAGCAGTGAGGTTTGAGAATCTGCGGAAGATGATAAAAATATTTGAATGCCCGAACAGAGAGTATCTTGACATGAACGATACATTTACTATAACCTGTATGGCAGAAGATCACAGGACCGGCGAGACCTACGACAGGGAAGTGACTTATGCAAGAATGACAGGCTTTGAGTTTTCATCTGTTGCGGAAATGAAGAGCTTCCTCAATTCAAATGTAACATATGCTGATCTGTATGACCATCAGATGTCTGAGAGCGAGGTTTATCCGGGCTGCTATTTAGCGAGAATGACTGTGCCAAGATACTGCGATTATAACGGAAGCATCTACTATAATACTACTGACCTGGAGTATATGAATACATCAGATGATCATGTTCCCCAGCTCATGGACAGATCAGCCATTGCAGTAAGAGAAGGCGATGAGAGTACATTCTATGCAGATATAGAATACTTTTCAGACGGCATGAACAGGACGGGAGAGTTTAAATTTGTCAGCTATGGCGGCACATGGCTGCTGGAAACATTCTATGATATATCTTATGAAGAGTACCAGGCTGCGGCTGCTGAAAATAGAAATCTCTCCGACAGTATAGGATAACTGTGTGAAAAATGATCTACTCTCTGCAATAGACGGGTACTCATAAAGAAGTTTTTATGATTTGAAGATAAGGTTGCGTAACCTTGGCGGTTACGCAGCCTTTCTCTTTTTGTTGTACTTCATACTGTCAGCAACAGCATTCGTTACGGCAACGTTGAAACGATAATGGATCTCGATTTCCTGCGTGCGATGTCCACTGCTCTTGTCGGGAGCGTGAATAACGATCTTCTCAATCAGCTCATGCATGATCTCAGGAGTAAGCTCCGTGATACGCTCATACTTCTGCACCACGCTGATGAATGCGGTCACATCGCTGACTTCTGCTCTGCCGTTTCGATGAAGTCAGTAAGCTCTGCTACAGTTGCTCTCAGCTTCTTCTGCTCGTCCTCATAACCTGCCGACATCATGGCAAATCGCTCATCTGAGATTTTGCCCGATACGTTATCCTCATATAGCCTTGTGAACAGCCGATCCAGTTATGCGATGCGCTTCTCTGCATCTTTCAGCTTTTTCTTCGACTTGGCAAGTTCCGAGGACTGCTTATGAGCGGAATTATCCATAGCTGCCTGCACAAACTCGTCCTCGTTCTCCCTGACAAAGGAAACCATATTGTTCAACTCACCGAGTATGATCTCTTTCAGAACGATTGTCCTGATGAAATGAGCCGAACAGGCATTTTTGTCTGAGGAGTATGTCGAGCATTTCAAATGCTCCTGATCTTCTGTCAGGCTTGTAGCACGGCAGAGGTACATCTTCTTTCCGCAGTCAGCGCAATAACAGATACCCGAAAACGGATTGACTTTCTCGTGTTTAGTCGGTCTGCGCTTATGCTTGCGAAGCTCCTGCACCAAGTCAAACTCCTGCTGAGTGATAATGGCTTCATGGGTATTCTCAAAGATTAGCTAATCCTCTTTTGAGTTATCCACACGCTTCTTGTTTTTGTAGGACTTCACATGAGTGCGTAAATTGACTGTGTGTCCGCAGTATTCAGCCTTTTCGAGAATATGGGCAATTGTCTCATTGCCCCAACGGTGCAGCTTAGCATTTTTGTGACCGTTATCCCTGCCCTGCGACAATGCATAAGCTGTCGGTGTAGGAATTCCCTGTTCCGTTAAGATTCGAGCAATCTGCGCCGGACCGTAGCCGTCAATGCAAAGATGAAAAATCTTGCGAA
>CAMNFW010000218.1 GCA_946537565.1 uncultured Ruminococcus sp.
TTCATTTTTTCGTCGATAGCCTTTCCGTACCACAAAAGGGCATTTTCCGCATCATTCCGCTGTAGATAGAGCATACCGATATTAGTATAGGCGTAAGCACTGTAGGGGTTGTCCTTATCGCTGACGATATTGCCGAATAATCTGATACAGTCCTCCATATCGCCGTTTCCGCCGATAGAGCGGGCGATCAGCATATCAATTATCCTGTGGCTGAAACCGTCCTCCTGAGCTTTCTGGTAATATCTCAGAGCATTGGGGTAATAGCCCATAAGCTCATAGCAGCGTCCGATATAAAATTCTACAACAGCCTTTTCATTCTGGTCGAGCTCGCTGCTGTAATTCTCTTCGATAAACATAAAATTCTGCTGAGCGGAATTAGGTTTTCCGGCGAAGAGCAATTCCTGAGCAAAAGCAAAGAGCTTATTCTTTTTTCCGAAGCCGACGAAGCTGCTGCCGACGATTTCCTGGTCGAACTTATGGAGCTTGGTATCCTCTTTAGCTTTAACGGCAATAGTAATTGCAACTGAAATGATATGCAGTACCACCAGCGCAAAGGTGACATAGACAGCCTGGTCATAAACTCCGCTGAAAAAGCCCAGCAGATACATAACATAGAATATTCCCACAGCAATAGAAGTTCCCAGCAGCATAGCTCCTGAAAAGCGGGTATAGAATCTGTATAAAAACACCTTAAGCTTTTTCATAGTGCATATCTCCAATTAAAAAAAATTCCGGAACATAGATGTGCAGGCTGGCTGCGGCACACAAAGCGATCCGCTTAATGCTGCTCGGTCTCCCGCCTGACATGGTTCACGGTGTCTTGTTGCACAGGGCCCGCACATCTATATTTCGGAATTTCTCCACTCTTTTGAAAGAGCTTCTCGCTCCACATATTATTATATCATACATCAGGATTTTTGTCAAGTTTTTTTTGCAGATACAGATGCAGGAAGCTGAAACTACAGCTTTAGCCTGCATCTGATAAGACTTCTTCTGTAAAGCACGCTGAGGGGAGCTGGTTATTCTCTTGTCCAGCGGTGTCTTGAAAACTCGCAGCAATCGGCATTTTCAAGGGCATCAGCGTAATCGCATTCAAGGAAGGAGAAAAATTCTTTAGCGTTGGAGCAATTGGATTCGGCAGTAGAATAGACAACATCGCCGTCAGTCCTGATAGAATGGAAGCCGTCATCGTAATCGAAGATAAAGTATCCGTCCTCCTCGTCACTTCTCTCACGGCAGAACTCATCTACCATAGCAGCCAGCTCAGCAGAGCGCACCTTTACTCCACAGTAAACAGGGTGTTCAAAAGGCGCATCGAGCATATACCTGAACGAGTCATTAAACCAGCTCAGCAGCTCCTCGGTATCATACCAGCAGTCATAATAATCATCGTCATCAAGAATGATGAGATCTGTTTTCAGACCGCTGAGATCGCCGAAACGATTTTCCAGCTCATTGCAGAGATTTACAAATCTTTCCTTAAGCTCAGCCGGAAAACCGTCCGCCTCTGAGCTGCGGTAATCGTCATCGTATTCATCGTCATATTCGTCATCGTATTCATCGTCATATTCATCATCATATTCGTCATCATCGTCATCATCATCGCTGTAACACAGGATATATCCAACGCCAGTATCTCCGAAAAACAGGATAGAAAGCCAGGTGCTGATAATCGAACTGACGTTCATTACACCGTAGGCAGTATCCATACTTATCACGAGCTTTTCGTCATCAAGTCTGGCGCTGCACGAATAATACTCCTCGCTGTAGCCGTCCTCATCGTCATATTCATAATCGTCTTCATCGCATTCATTCTCAAAGAACAATGTATTTCCTGATGAATGTTCGCAGAGATCAGACAGCTGTTTTTTCAGGAACTGAGCAAAATCCGGGTCTTTGATTTTCAAAGTATGATTAATAATACCGCCCATAGTAACACCTCTTTTATTTACTGGTGACCGCCAGCAAAGATTTCTTAGTTATTATCCTGAGATTTTCCGCCCTTAAGAGCAGGAGAATTCTTAAGCATATGCTGGAGCTTTTCCTTAGTGCGTTTGATTTCCAGCAGGCTCTTATTGTGCATATTCTCAACCTCATTGAGCATTTTAGCCAATGAAAGCGCAGCCGTTTTCTGGAGATTCAGGGCAGATTCCTGAGCCTTTGCAACGATATCAGCAGCTTTCTTTTTAGCTTCCGTAACTATAGCTTCTCTTGAAACTATCTGAGCAGCTCTGTCCTCAGCCTTACGGATAATACCGTCAGCATTTATCTTAGCCTCATTGAGGATACGCTGGCAGTCGAATTCTATTTTCTTTGCCTGTTTAAGTTCCTGGGGCATATTGAGGCGAACATCATTGATAAGCTCTCTCAGTCTCTCGCCGTCAACGACTTTCTTATGTGTAACAAAGGGTACAGACGAAGCCTTATCCAGCAGCTCGTCCATTTCATCAAGGATCTCATCAATACTCATAAATAATTACCTCTCTTTAGTAAGTCTTTGTTTGATATCATCAAGTATCTCATTGGGAACGAAATGACTTATATCCCCGCCGAAATAAGCTATCTGCTTTACAACGCTGGAGCTTAAATACATATTCTCAGCGGCAGTAGTCAGGAAAACTGTTTCTGCTCCTGCATAAAGCTTTTTATTTGCCAGAGCCATCTGGAACTCATACTCAAAATCGCTCACCGCACGCAGACCTTTGACAATAGCAATTGCGCCCACATTCTGAACATAATCCGCAAGAAGTCCGTCAAGAATGTCGATAACCACATTATCAAGGTCACGGGTAACAGCTTCTATCATAAGCATTCTTTCCGTTGCAGTGAAGCTGGGCTGAGCCTTGCCTGCATTTCTTGATATAAGCACAATGACCTTATCGAAGAGCTTTGAGGCACGGGTTATAATATCCAGATGTCCCAGAGTAACAGGGTCGAAGCTGCCGGGGCATACTGCAATTCTTCTCATTCCTCGTCCTCCTCACTGACAGGGCTGCAAAAGACAGCCGCATTTATCTTTCCATACTTATAAGTTTTTCTGAGGACAAGACCCTCAGGAGCTTCCGGCACACCGGCTTCGCACTCATACTCACAGATTATCAGGCCTCCGCTTCTGAGTTTTTTTGCAGCAAGGGGAAGGATCTTCTGGATATGACCGTGACGGTAAGGCGGATCAAGAATAATGATATCAAATTCAGCAGCGGTCAATTTTATATAATCATAGCTGTCACGGCTTATGACCTCAGCCTGTTTGGAAAGCCTGGTATTCGCAAGGTTTTCATTTACACAGCGTATAGATTTTGCTGAGCTGTCAACGAATACAGCGTGTTTTGCGCCACGGCTCAGGGCTTCAATTCCCAGCTGTCCGCTGCCTGCAAACAGATCAAGGACATATGCTCCTTCAAGCTCAAATTGTACAGCAGAAAAAATACCTTCCTTGACCTTATCGCTGGTAGGTCTTACGTCCATACCCTCCGGTGCAGTAAGGCGGTGTCCTCTTGCAATACCTGTAATTACTCTCATCAAACGCTCCGCAGCTTAAGAGTCGTAACATTATCCTTACGGCGCAGATATTTCCGGGATCAGGTCTGTTTAACGGTGATATTTCAACACATCAGTATTATCATGAAGAACCGCATTGAATCAGAAATTATCCTGCCTGAATATCCGCACGGTACAGATACTGTCCAAGCTCTCAGACTGTTCCGCATTTACGGCATACGGACGCCGAAATCAAAACCACATTTCACCGGAATTAACCGGTGAAACTGTTATACACAATTATTATACCTCATT
>CAMNFW010000219.1 GCA_946537565.1 uncultured Ruminococcus sp.
TCACTGGATATGGGCGCACTTGTGGCAGGTGCAAAGTACAGAGGTGAATTTGAGGAGAGACTTAAAGCTGTCCTCAATGAGATAAAAAACAGCAATGGTCAGATAATAATGTTCATCGACGAGCTGCATACGATCGTTGGTGCCGGTAAAACTGACGGAGCTATGGATGCCGGAAATCTCCTTAAGCCTATGCTGGCAAGAGGTGAGCTGCACTGCATCGGCGCTACCACTTTAAATGAGTACAGACAGTATATCGAAAAAGACCCTGCCCTCGAAAGACGTTTCCAGCCGGTAATGGTCGATGAGCCGTCTGTTGAGGATACTATTTCAATTCTTCGTGGCCTAAAGGAGAGATATGAGGTCTTTCACGGTGTTAAGATTCAGGATAATGCGCTTGTTTCAGCTGCAATTCTTTCAAACAGATATATCAGCGACAGATTCCTGCCTGATAAGGCTATCGACCTCATCGACGAAGCCTGCGCTACCATAAGGACTGAAATGGACTCTATGCCAACTGAACTGGACGAAATTTCAAGAAAAATCGTTCAGCTTGAGATCGCTGAGGCTGCCCTTAAAAAAGAAAGCGATACTATCTCTAAGGAAAGACTCGATGAGACCCGCAAAGAACTGTCTGAGCTAAGAGAAAAGTTTAACCAGATGAAAGCTAAATGGGAAAATGAAAAGACCGATATCTCCGCTGTTCAGAAGCTCAGAGAGGAAATTGAACAGGTCAACGGTCAGATCGAACGGGCTGAGCGTGAGTATGACCTGAATAAGGCTGCTGAACTGAAATACGGCAAGTTGCCGGAGCTTCAGAAAAAACTCGCTGAGCTGGAGCTTAAAGCTGAACATGATATGGAGGGCGGAAGACTTCTCCGTGATAAGGTCACTGAGGACGAGATAGCAAAGATCGTCTGCCGCTGGACTGGCATTCCCGTGTCAAAGCTTATGGAAGGTGAAAAGGAAAAGATCCTCGGAATGGAAGGTCTGCTTCATAAGCGTGTTATTGGTCAGGACGAGGCTGTTACAAAGGTAAGTGAGGCTATTCTCCGTTCGAGAGCCGGTATCCAGGCTCCTGATAGACCTATTGGTTCGTTCCTCTTCCTGGGACCTACCGGTGTGGGAAAAACTGAGCTTGCAAAGGCACTCTCTGAGATACTCTTTGATGATGAGAGAAATATTATCCGAATTGATATGAGTGAGTATATGGAGAAGTTCAGTGTCAGCAGACTTATCGGAGCGCCTCCCGGATATGTTGGCTATGATGAAGGCGGTCAGCTGACTGAAGCAGTCAGAAGAAAACCTTATTCAGTTGTGCTGTTCGATGAGATCGAAAAAGCTCACCCCGATGTTTTCAATATCCTTCTCCAGGTTCTGGACGACGGCCGTATAACCGATTCTCAGGGACGTACAGTTGACTTTAAGAATACTATCATTATCCTCACTTCTAATCTTGGTTCACCGTATATCCTTGAAGGTATAGACCAGAACGGCAATATCACCGAGGACGCAAGGTCTAAGGTGGAAGGCCTGCTTAAACAGCAGTTCCGTCCGGAATTTCTTAACAGACTTGACGAGATAGTTTTCTATAAGCCGCTGGCTAAAACTGAAATAATCAAGATCGTTGACCTGATGCTGGCAGATCTCCAGAAGCGCCTTGATGACAAGCATATTCACATTAATGTCACCGATGAGGCTAAGGACTATATCGTCGAGTGCGGCTATGACCCGAATTTCGGTGCCCGTCCGCTGAGAAGATTCATTCAGCGCAAAGTAGAAACGCTTATTGCTAAGAAGATTATCGGCAGCGATCTCTCCGCAGGAAGTACTATTGATATTGACATCGACGAAAACGGCGAATTAACTGCGGAATAATAGAAGAAGAGCGGCTCAGAATGTGAACCGCTCGTTTTCTTTTCCTGATAATTTGTTTTCCATATCGACTATTTTGTCATTCAAACGAGTGACAGCATCCAAAGCTTCATTGATATCATCCATTGTTATCGAGTAAGGATTTTTGATATCGGAAACACCGAGAAGGTAATCAGTGGTTACGTTAAAAAAGCGAGCCAGGGCAATTATGGTGTCTATATTTGGCTCAATCTGACCGTTTTCGTATTTGCTGATATTTGATTTTGACTGCATTAGTATCGACGCAAGCTCTGCCTGGGTCATATCCATATCTTCACGCAACTCTTTTAAACGCTTCATATGCTTCTCCTTCCTGGTGAATATGAATATATTATAAACCTTTTTATTGGTACTTGCCACAAAATTTCGTAAAATGAAATATTTTTCTATAAGTCCTCTTGACAATTTCAATTTTAGAAACTATAATGTAATTATGATTCGGTTTTAGAAATTAATGTAAATTAATTTGCACCTAAAATTCATTTTACGGGAGAGTTGATCTATGCAGACTGTTGGAATAATTTCGATGGTAATTTTAGCTATTTGTGTGTTTACCCTTTTAGGCTTGTTTATTTATTGTGGACGCCATACATTCGAGTGGCTATATAAAAATACAAGATATTTCAGTTGGCACACAGCTTCAAACTTTACGGTTTTTTGTATTATGGGACAAATAGCCTCGATTGCTGCTGTTGTTTATGGTATAGTAAAAAAGGATAGTAAAATCATAATGATCGGAGCTGGAGCGGAAGTTATTCTCTTACTTGTATCTATTCTTATTCTTCGCAATATTGCAAAAAAGAAGCCGCCAAACGGAATGGTTAAGACAGTTATGTATATGATAGGTTCATCTTTTGGTATGGGGTGGTGCGGCTTTAAAAAAGTGCTTTTTAAAGCTGCTGATGTTGCAGCTGAATTAGAAAAGCTCAGAGTTGAACGGCATGGACTGCTTGAACGAGAGCTTGCAAACAGAAATATAGATTATAAAAAGATAGCTCACAATGGATTATCCTATACTGACAGAGCTGGACGTGAACATAGAGTGGAATTTACAAATAATGATACAATAACTTATATGGAAGATTAAAATATTAGAAGGGTATGCCTGCGGACGAGTATAAAAGCAAGTCCCGGCATACCCTTATCTGTTCAGCCTGTGATAGCCGGACTATCTTGCAACAGGCTGTATACAGGCATTTTCGGAATTAACCTGTACTAACGGAAAATAGCCTTTTTCTATGGTTGTTTTTTATAAATAATTACTTGTATTTCCCGAAGAATCGGTCGATATGCTGTTTTTTTTCAAATTGCTTGACAAATTTACACTGAGGGTATATAATTCAAGTATAAATTTAATTAATGGAGGATGCTAATTATGACAAAGACTGAACTTATCAGTGTTGTTGCCGACAAGACCGACCTCAAGAAGAAGGACGCAGAGGCTGCTGTTAACGCTGTAGTTGCTGCAATTACTGAGACTCTTGCAAGCGGTGAGAAGGTTTCCATCGTTGGCTTCGGTACCTTTGAGGTTCGTGACCGTAAGGAAAAACAGGTTATTAATCCCCAGACTAAGAAGATGATGACTGCTCCTGCTTCAAAGGCTCCTGCTTTTAAGGCTGGTCAGGCACTCAAGAATGCTGTAAACAAGTAATTTACGGAGGTAATTAATCATGGCTGGAAAGAAAAAGACTGCTGAGGCAGCTGTTGAAGTTAAAGAAGAGGCTGTAAAGACTGCTCCTGATGCTGCTCCTGTTGAAGAGAAAAAGCCTGCTGCTAAGAAGCCTGCCGCTAAGAAGGCTGCTGCTCCCAAAAAGGCTGCTGCACCTAAGAAGGCTGCTGCTGAAGAGAGCAAGGTTGTTATCCAGGCTAACGGTTCAGAAGCT
>CAMNFW010000220.1 GCA_946537565.1 uncultured Ruminococcus sp.
GGCTGGTTCAGACTTACAGCCTTCGGTGACAGACAGCGCACCATTGAAGCTATGGAAAGATTCTCCGGTCTTGTAAGATCACTCTGATATAATAATTACAGGCAGATGCTCATTATGAGTACCTGCCTGTTTTTTCATAATAATGGGTGCTGCTCAAAATCCCAGCTTATCTCAAAGCTGTCCCAGTCTTTTCTGCATATTTCAATATTTTCCCGCACAATATCCTCAATTTCACTTACAGTCCTTTCATCATCAGGAAGAATCACCGGAATATTTGCTATATCACCGCATTGATAGTTTATTGTCGGAGCTATCACTTCCAGCACCTTTGCTGCACATTCTGAATTGCACAATGCCAGCAAATACATCAGATGATCATCAGAAAAACAACTCATTCCTGCCACATCAAAAATATGTCCCGGCGGCTTGTACCTGAATGCCGCTGAACTTGCAGATATAAGCGACCAGCTGAAACATTCCCTGAAATAAAAATCAGGATTCCTTATAACTGATTTTTTGAAATCCTTCAATTCAGCGCCGTCATGCTGCCAGTTCACAACATACTCATTGTTGCCATACCACTTTCTGTAATCTCCGCCCTTATTGTATGGATACCATTTCTGAGGCGATGCAGCGGAATCCTCATGGCTTTCCGCATCGAATCTGATATTATTTATCTCCACCTCAAACCATTCTCTGAGAAAACGGCTATTGTCAGCAGTTGCTATTCCCTGCTTTGAATCTGCAATTGTTCCCAGCAGCTTTCCTTTTTCAAATACTCTCATGAAATTTTCGCTGACCCAATAAGCAGCCGGCTGTCCGGGGATTTCAGAAAATCTCTCCTGCTTTGCCGTAAAACGGTTCTGACCGCTGAGAAACAGCTCACGCTTTTCATTTTCTCCGGCAGAGTCAACAAGCCTGACATATGTGCCTCGATATTCAGGAATATGACCTGAAAGCACAAATGCTGCGGTCTGTACAACCTCGCCGCCTATCTCGCTGAACGCCCTTGAACCAAGATGAGCCATATTTACTATCGTCCGCTTCATAAGCTTACGGCGCAGATTTTCAAAGCTTGAAAGAAACATGAACGAGTGCTGTGTTATCATCGAACAGTAACCGTGACTTTTTGTTAACTCCATGCACCTTTCGATAAAACACGCAAAGAGATCACTCTTGCTGTCTGGATATTTTTTTCTTACAAACTCCGACAGTTTTTCATTCATGCTGCTGCTTCCCATATAAGGCGGATTTGTACATACCACCTCATATTTCTGCGTAAGGATACTGTAGATCTTCCTCATCATTTTCAGCTTAGAACTGCTCAGTCCGAATGATAATTCTAAATCAGCTCCTTCTTCAAGATCTTTATCTAAATCCATAAGAGAACCATAGTTGTCTGCTGACTCAAACTGTTCGGCAAAATCAAGCACACTGCCAGTAAGCATACTTGTATCAACACCTGAAACATCTGCAAAATTAGCTAAATTAGGCTGATCATCCGGATTGAGTATCCTTCTGCTGTAACGCCTTGCCTTCATCATAACTGCAAAATATGCCAGCTGATATGCTCTGCGGTCAATGTCCAGCCCGTAAAGATTGTTTTTCAGCACAGACTCCGCTGCATCACGCTCCGACCAGCCGCAGGAAGTATAAATATCCATAAGCACATCAAATGCGTACACAAGAATATGACCGCTGCCCATACAGGGATCTAAAACCTTGATCTGTTCAGGCTGTAATCTTTTGTGAGCGTTTCTCAGCTCATCAAGTGCGATCTTAACGCTTTCTTCCTGCTCCGCCTCTTCAAGGTAATATTCCCAGTCAGCATTTTCAGGCATGGAATGAGTCTCCGTCCACAGTCTGCCCAGAGAATTTTCAACCATATACCTGACTATCCAGTCCGGAGTAAACAGCTGTGTAGCAGCCGGGATATCCTCAGCTAAAACCTTGATATTCTTTTTAAGATCAGCAAAGACCCTGTCCTTCGGCTCTGAATTGTAATACTGATACAGCCAGCCGATTATCTGCACCTGATCAAGCCAGTCCTCCTCCGGGATATCTCTGATCATATGTGCTATTACACTGTCGTTTCTCAGCATATTATTCGGAAACAACAGCTCTGTCCAGCCACAGATAGTTTCAAATATCTCCGGAAGTCCCCTGTTCAGAGCATTGCACTGGGCAATAAGAAGATATTTATACAATTTTTCATTTTCCTGCGATTCCAGCAGCTCCATTATGTAGTCATGATCTGTATTTTCCAGCTCCAGATAAATCGCTTCGCTGAGGATCTCAGGCTTGAAAGCGTTATTACTGTCAGTAAATACCCGTATCTTCGACGGCAGATATCCATTCACCTCCATGAACCTCAGTGCTGTGAATCTGTTGAACCAGGTGTAGGCTGCCTCTTCCATTGTATTGAAAAAACCAATCTGATCTATCCTGTCTATGAGCTGCCTGCGCTGCCGGCGTTCGTTTTCAGTCAGGACATGACCGTTCACTTCGGACTTAGAAGGATCATTCTTTCCATTTTCTGTTATTTCATATTCAAAAGCCTTCTGTTTAACAGCAGCAAACAGATCAATGCGGGCAGCCGCAGCAAAATTTTTTATTGCAGTTTTATTCATATCCAACCTCAAAACTGTATTTTTTACACTTATTATATAATAATATATACAAAAAGTCAATATTGTTTCCACAACTATTCAGCATAGATGTTAAAAGAATTCAACAATTTCAAGTCTCCCTGAATAAAACTGCACTGCAAAATAATTGTGCAGAATTGATATTTTTCTATTGACTTTAAATGATTTTTGGTGTATAATATTTATGTAATAGTAATTCCTGCTTTTGCAGACTGCATATGCACGTTATCAGCTCTGAACGGCTTAATTCTATGTGCGCTCTCTGCGGATCCTGGTTTTACGGGCTGTTTTAATACAGCTGAATATATTATGTAAGGAGTTGACAGCATGAAAAATATTTTATTTGCTGCTTCGGAATGCGTTCCGTTTATAAAAACAGGCGGTCTTGCTGACGTTGTCGGCGCTCTTCCGCAGTATCTCAACAAAGATGAGTTTGACGTAAGAGTTATTCTCCCTAAGTATACCTGCATGAAATTAGTCAACGAGCTTAAGTATGTGACACATTTCTATATGGATTACGGCATGAGATCTGAACAGGTCCATGTCGGCATTATGGAATATGAATACAATGGCATCAAGTTCTATTTTGTGGATAATGAGTATTACTTCAAGTGCGATTATCCCTATTCCTCAGATATGAAATGGGATATCGAAAGATTTACTTTCTTCTGCAAAGCTGTATTGGCTATTCTCCCCGTTATCGGCTTCCGTCCTGACATCATTCACTGTCACGACTGGCAGTCCTCACTGATACCGGTATTCATGCACTCTACCTTTGCTACTCACCCGTTCTACAGCTCTACCAAAACTATAATGACTATCCATAACCTGAAATTCCAGGGTGTTTGGGATATTGAAACATTTAAGTTCAACACAGCTCTGCCGGATTATATGTTTACCTCTGACAAGCTGGAATTCCATAAGGCTGCAAATATGCTCAAGGGCGGTCTGGTCTATGCTGACTATATCACTACTGTTTCTGAGACCTACGCTGAGGAAATAAAATATCCATTCTACGGTGAACAGCTTGACGGTCTGCTTCGTGCCCGTTCTGCTTCTCTCCGTGGTATCGTTAACGGCATTGACTACAAGGTCTTTGACCCTGCAAACGACAAACAGATCT
>CAMNFW010000221.1 GCA_946537565.1 uncultured Ruminococcus sp.
CAGCCGACAGCGGAAGTATAACTATTGGTGGCAAGAATATTACAAAGCTCAGCAAAAAGCAGCTTGTTGATTACCGCCGTTCCGATGTGGGATTTGTATTCCAGTTTTACAATCTCATTCCCGATCTTAACGTGAGAGAAAATATTCAGGCTGTCGCTGAGCTTTCATCTGATTCAGCGGATATTGACAAGCTGATGCAGGAGCTTGGCATCGCAGATCTTGCAAAGCGCTATCCCAGGGAGCTGTCAGGCGGTCAGCAGCAGAGAGCGGCTATTGCAAGAGCAATTGTTAAAGAACCTAAACTCCTCCTTTGTGATGAGCTTACCGGTGCCCTTGACACTAAGTCCTCGCTGACAGTCCTGAAGGTCGTTGAGAATGTCAACAGGCAGCATGGTACAACAACTGTGATAATCACCCATAATGAGGCGATCGCTAAAATGGCTGACAGGGTGATCCGACTGAAAGACGGAAAGGTCATATCAGATGAAAAAAATCTCTCTAAGGTATCTGCGGAGGCGATCGAACTGTGAGAACGATAAACAAAAGAATATTCCGTGGAATAGGCAGAAATCTTTCTTTTTATGTGAGCAGTATCATTTTGACTTGCATTGCTGTGCTATTGTTTCTGGCTGAGCTTTCTGCGGGGGATACTGTTGAAAAAAATTACATCGGATTCATGGAGCGCAATCATGTTGAAGATGCGGAGTTTTCTGTAATAAAGCCAATTACTGATGATGACATAAGCCGGCTCTCAGGTGAATACGACCTGGTCATAGAACGTCAGGAGTATATCGACTGTGAGGAGGACAGCTTCACTCTTCGTGTTTTCAAGCCCACTGAAAATATCAATACTTATGAGCTGCTTGAGGGTGAAGATGTTTCTGCGGACAATGAGATCCTCCTGAGCCGTGGATTTATGGAGGCTAATGATCTTGATATCGGTGATGCGATCGTTCTGGGAGGCAGAAGCTTTACCATTACCGGAACTGCACAGCGTCCGGATTATCTGTATATGCTGCATAATGAAACTGACATCTACCGCTCAAATGCTGCCTTTGGAATGGCTGTAATGACAGCTGAAGGCGTTGACAGCCTCGGCAGCGCAGCAAGCTTCTACTCTGTGCTGTACAATGATGACAGCAGGGAAACAACAGATGCTTTCCGACGCCAGCTTAATGAGGAGTTTACTGCGATAAGCTATACCTCTGCGGATAATAATTCCCGTATCCGTAAGGTGGGCGAGGTGCGTGACACCTGTACAAGCACCGGCTACAGTATAATCGCTATAATGTCGCTGCTTGTTATAGCTGTGGTATCGCTGATCCTCGGACGCATCGTAAGAAATGACGGTAAGCAGATAGGAACTCTGACTGCTTTCGGTATGAAAACTTCTGAGATAAAAAATCACTACATGATGTACGGTATTATTCCCGGCATCCTGGGAAGCCTTGCAGGAATACTCCTTTCTCTTGCAATTACTGAGCCGCTTGTAAAGTATTCGATATCCAACGTTGAGTACCTCGAAGGCAGCGTTACTATCGACAAAAAAGCAGTCGTGCTGAGCATTATTATCCCTGCACTTCTTTACGCTCTTACCGCAAGAATAACTGCCGGAAAACTGCTGAGAAAATATAAGACCGTTGAGCTTCTTTCCGGCAGAAATGAGGGAAGCTCTAAGCACAGAAGTCAGATTATGACTAATTCCACCGCTTCTATCCGCCGCAAGTTCAGAGTCCGCACAATATTCACCAGCAAAAAAAGAACTCTCGTTGCAGTGGTGGGTCTGTTTCTTGGAGCATTGTTCATACTTTTCGGCTACACTATGACCGATTCTGTTCACCAGTCTTTCCTCCATGGATTTGATGACATGGGCAGATATAATTATCAGTATGTTCTTTCTGGAGCTGAGTCAGGTTCACCTGATGCCGGCGGTGAGGCAATGGTGATATCTTCCTTTGAAATGGCTGACAGCGGTTCAACTATAAGCGTATACGGTGTAGAAAATGATACGCAGCTGGTAAACGTTGCTGTGAACGGACAAAGCTTTGACCCGGACAAATTCTATGCAACTTCTATCGCAGCTATAGTATATGGATTCAGCGAGGGCGACAGCGTTGAGATAAACAATCCTCTTACCCTCGAAAAACAGACAATTGAAATATCAGGGATAATTGACAATGCTGTAGTTACCGGTATCTTTACAGGCAGAGAGAATGCCTGCCGGCTTATGGGCATCGGGGACGAAAGCTTCTATAATGCCATCGTCAGCGAAAATGAGCTTGCAAATGAGGATGAGCTTCAGGTATATACAAAGATCGAAAAGGATTCGCTTGGCGGTCAGCTTGAGGAAGCTGCATCTGCACTCAATGTCCTGCTGTATATGTTCTTTGCTATCGGAATAATCGTGTGCGTAGCCTTTATCTATATCTGCGTCAATCAGGTGGTCACTGAAAATCAGCTGAGCATTTCCATGTTCAAGGTGCTTGGCTACAGGGACAGAGAAATTTCCGGAATGGTGCTTAATTCCTACAGTGTATTCGTTCCTGTGATATTCCTTTTAGCTATCCCGGCAACACTCAGGGTCACACAGCGTATGCTTGACAGATATGCTGCACTTTATCACTTTGAGGGACACGCAAAGATCGAGCTGGTAAGCATTATAATTTCAGCTTTGATATTTGCGGTCAGCTATGCAGTATCACTGATCGTTCTCCGCAGGAAGGTCTTCAATGCGGATATGGTCGAGGTAATGAAGGATAACAGGGAGTGAGCAGATGACAAGAACAGCACTGATAACAGGTTCAGCCGGCGGTATCGGACAGGCGGTCGCTCTGAGATTTGCTCAGAAAGGCTTCAATATCGCAATTCATATCCACCGGGAAAAAAGCCGCAGCCTGGCTCAGGAAACTCAGGAGCTTTGCCGGAAAGCCGGAGCGCCTTCTGTCTGCATAGTTTCCGGTGATCTTTCGGAGCCGGCTGTCTGCAAGGAGATCGTTTCTGAGACCGCTGAGCTTATCGGAAATCCGGATATTCTTGTAAATAACGCAGGAACTGTTAAATTCCTGCCCCTTGAAAAAACCTCAGAGGATAATTTTCGCCTTGTTATGGGAAGCTGCTTTGACAGCGCATATTTTATGACTCAGGCTGTGGTACCGGAAATGAAGAAAAATAAGTGGGGCAGAATCGTGAATATCACCTCACTCAGCGCTAAGACCGGCATAAGCGGGCTTACAGCTTATACCGCTGCAAAAGGTGCTGTGGAATCTTTCTCCCGCAGTGCTGCGCTGGAGCTTGCACCATATGGCATAACTGTGAACTGCGTAAGTCCGGGATTTGTCATGACAAGCTGGGCAGGACAGATGACTGAGGCAACAATTAAGGCTCAGGCTGCAAAAATTCCTCTCGGCAGATTCGCTCAGCCGGAGGAGATCGCCGCAGCTGCTGCTTTTCTTGCTTCGGAGGATTCCTCGTACATCACCGGTAAAACAATAGAAGTAACTGGAGGTCTGCAATGACAAGAAATACTTCAGCCGTCCGCAGCAAATGGGTGGCTCATTCAAAAAATACAGAGGATAGTCAGGTCAGCATGATCTGTTTTCCTTTCGCAGGAGGAAGCGCATCATATTTCGCTCCGTGGGCAAGATGTATCCCCGGAAATATCGGGCTTTTGCCGGTGCTGTATCCGATGAGAGAACTGAGAATGTCAGAGCCTATGCCGGAAAATATTGGCGAGCTTGCTGATATGAT
>CAMNFW010000222.1 GCA_946537565.1 uncultured Ruminococcus sp.
CTTCAAAGTGAATTATCAAATATCTTAAACTTTGATCCGCTTTTACTATAAGAAATCTGCACATTATTTTAGTGTCAACACACCCTAAATTTGAACCACGAAAACTGAAACACAAAGGTATACTCGAAACACTTATAATTCTTTCAGGCAGATCGTAGCTTAACTCCAGATAATGTGCTGTCTCGCAGCTCATAATAATACTAAAACAGGGACTTCTGCGGTGAAGTCCCTTTTTACTGCGTGTTTCCTGCTGATCTTTTCCCGGAGAATAACTGCACCCGGCTATTATGAAATCAAAATCCCCTCCATATAATGGAAGGGATTTTTTTATCAGTTTTTACTGCGTACCATTGAATAGGTAGTTAGAGTTGCAGTTTCATGCTCAGGCATATCAGGATCGGGAGTTACGATATTCACCGATATCTTAGCCTCACTTCCAAACGCTTCAACTATTTTCGGAAAACGGCTGACGATCTTCCTCAGAATTTCAGCCTCATGAGCCTTGTAAAGTGCAGCAGCTTCTGTGGTATCATCCTCGCTCAGTCCGCAGCAGAGCAATCCCAGAATATCCTCAAATATTTTCGGCGCTTCGATATTTTCCTTGACAGCAAGCTTTATATCAAATGTGCCGTCAGCACTGATACCGGAAATATCACCCTCTGCATAGCCTCTCATGATATCAGTCAGCGCCTTATTGCTGAACTTGAACTCAATATAATTCTTAAGCTCACTCATAATATTCTCCTCATTCCAGTGCAGCCTTAAGTGCATCTATCTTGTCGGTCTTCTCCCATGCTACGCCCAGATCTTCACGTCCCATATGACCGTATGCTGCCAGCTGACGATACTGAGGCTTCTGAAGATCAAGAGCCTTGATTATTGCTGAAGGTCTAAGATCAAATACCTTCTTTACTGCCTCAGCCAGCTTCTCCTCATCGACCTTGCCTGTTCCGAATGTGTCAACAAGCACTGATACTGGCTGTGCAACACCAATTGCATATGCCAGCTGGACCTCGCATTTTTCTGCAAGTCCGGCTGCTACGATATTCTTTGCAATATATCTTGCCGCATATGCAGCAGAACGGTCAACCTTTGTCGGATCCTTTCCGCTGAATGCACCGCCGCCGTGACGGGAATATCCGCCGTAGGTATCAACGATTATCTTTCTGCCGGTAAGTCCGCTGTCACCCTGGGGACCGCCTACTACAAATCTGCCTGTGGGATTTATATAGATCTTGGTATCCTTGTCCATAAGCTCAGCAGGTATAACCTCATATATTACCAGGTCCTTGATATCCTTTCTCAGCTGTTCAAGTGATATATCTGCGGAATGCTGAGAAGATACAACTACTGCATCTACTCTTGCCGGCTTTCCGTCTATATACTCAACCGTTACCTGTGACTTTCCGTCCGGACGCAGATAACGAAGTGTGCCGTCCTTGCGTACCTCAGTCAGCTTAAGCGCCAGCTTATGTGCAAGGGATATCGGCAGAGGCATCAGCTCAGGTGTTTCATTGCAGGCAAATCCGAACATTATACCCTGATCTCCTGCTCCGTTGGAAAGGCCATCGCTCTCACTGTTCTGCTCTCTGTACTCATAAGCTTCGTTTACGCCCATTGCAATGTCAGGTGACTGCTCATCAATAGATGTAAGCACTGAGCAGGTGTGTGCATCGAAGCCGTATTTTGCTCTGTCATAGCCGATATCAGCCACAACTTTTCTTGCGATTGCTGGGATATCTACCTTTGCCTTTGTTGATATCTCGCCCATGCAGAGTATCATGCCTGTTGTAACGATAGTCTCGCAGGCAACACGGGATTTGCTGTCCTGTTCAAGCATTGCATCCAGCACAGCATCTGAGATCTGATCACAGATCTTATCAGGATGTCCCTCTGTGACTGATTCTGATGTAAATAAAAAACTATTCATTTTGACCTCCGTTTCCCGGAACAGCTTAATTCCAGGGATTTAAGAAAATAAAAAAGCGTCCCTCCGGACGCATGATCGATGAACTGTGTTCATTATCCTCATCTTCCGGTTCATACCGCAGGATTTGGCACCTTGAATGTCAGGTTGCCGGGCTTCAATGGACCTGTTTCCTCAGCCTCTCTTGATAAGGTATAGTTATATTATACTACAGCATATCCTATTTGTCAACAGTAAATTTGTTTTTGTTACACGGCTGCAACATAGTCAAGCAGAACTGCCCAAAGACGATCCGTTGGCTTTACATTTCATCTTCACATCGCTCCTTGCCAGACGCTGCCTTAAAACATTGAATTATAAAGTTACAGCTCAATTTTTTCTGTATTTGCTTGGTGTAACTCCAACTATCTTCTTGAACTGTCTCATGAAATGCTCCTCATTTTCATAGCCGCACATCGCTGCCACCTGAGATACTGTGCATGAGGTCTCGCTGAGTATCTCCTTTGCCTTTTCGATCTTTCCGCTGATAACATCTGTCATACAGGAAACTCCGAACAGCTCCCGATAAATATGCTGAAAGTAAGATCTTGACATATTCACATATGCAGCCATTGAATCTACATTCCATTTCAGCTGAGGGTTACGGTAGATTTTTTCTCTCAGTTCAGTTAAACCGCTGAAATGAGGGTCAGCAGTCTGCTGATGAATCCTTCCACGCTGATTTCCGGCTTCCTCCGCCTTGATAAGCAGTGTCCTGAACAGGGAATCTTTCAGCTTCATGCGCTTATTATCAAGAGAATACAGCTCTGATACTATGCTTCTTATAAGCTGACTCATCAGCTCGGAATCAGGATACACCACTGCTCTGTTCAAAGGCAGATCAAGTGAACTGATAAAGTCCCTGTCATTTTCTGCATCAAAGCTTATCCAGTCGCATACCAGCGCCTCATCTTCCGGAGAATAGTCCGTGGAAATACTCCCGTCCCATATTATAAGAGTGCCGGCAGGATAAGTTTTCTCGATTGTTTCAAGCTTTAACCGGATAGGGCTTTTCGTCAGCATCAGCAGATATATCCCATTTTCCGGCTCAGAATGATAAGCTTTATCCTGCACTGAATCGCAGGCTGCGCTGCGGATATTCATGCTCTCACTTCCTCTCGGCTATAAATCTCCACAGCACTGACTTCCAATACTCACCGGCATAATCTATGCCAACTCTCGGTGCTGTTATCACGTTAAATTTTTCACCATCGTCCTCCAGCCATATTCTTTCGCTTCTGCATATTTCTTCGCCTTCAAGGCTGCCGTCGATATTCATATACTTTGTCAGCTTTGCCGGACCGTTATGCAGCTCACCGCAGCGTAAAAGCACTCCCTGCGGCTGATCTTCTTCACCTGTAACTATATTCATCAGCCAGTGCATTCCATAGCACAGCCTCATAAAAATAATACCGCTTCTGCCATAAAGCAGCTCATTTGCTTTGGTTCGTCCTTTTGATGCATAGCAGCCTTTGTCTTCTTCACCACGGTATGCTTCAGTCTCAGTTATCCGCTCACGAAGCTCAGTTCCGTCATCAAGCCTTCGGACAAGTATCTTCCCCACAAGCTCAGGAGCAACTTCCAATACATCACGCTGAAAGAATTCCTCACTCAGCTTCATAACTTCAGCTCCTCTTCAAGCTCAGCGTCAGGCTTCACAAATGCAGTCCTGTAATTGGTGAAAATAACCTTTCCAGGCTTTGCACCGGAAGGCTTCTTCACATACCTGACCTGACAGTAATCCACCGGCACCAGGTCTGAATTTCTTCCACGGCTGTTGA
>CAMNFW010000223.1 GCA_946537565.1 uncultured Ruminococcus sp.
GCCCTGCTTTCATCAAAGGGTATGCCGTTTTTCGGGTCAGCATTCGGGTCATACACCTCTGTATACTCCTCGTCACTGACTGTGATCACCGTTTCCACCTTGTCTGACCTTGCCGGTATTATTCCCACAAATCCATAAAGAATAATAACCGCCGCTGTCGCTGCTGAAACCGCTCCCATAAGTATGACCTTAAGCAAATTCCGCTTACGCACTTTCCTGAGAGGCTCTATATCAGTCGGCACTTCAACTTTCCTCTCATATTCTGCATTCATTCCTTCATACACCTCCCTGCATACCTCACAGCTCTGCAAATGTTTCTCGATCTCTTCACTGCTGTCCGGTGAAGTCAGTCCCTCAGAGTATAATGGCAGCAGATCCTGTATAATACAGCATTTCATATGACCACTCCTTTCACAATAATCCGTTTAGTTTTTTTCTTGCCCGGTAATAGCTGACTCTCGCCCAGTTTTCACTTTTGCCGAAAATTTCACCGATATCCTTGAATGACAGTCCTGCTGATGCTCTCAGAAGTATTATCTCCTTTTCATTTTCCGGCAGACTGTGAAGCTGCCTGAGCATAAGCATCTGCTGTTCCTTGTCCTCAGCAAGTTTATCCGGCGGCGGTGAATCGTCTTCCAGCTCCGCTGAAAGTTCTGCTGATGTATACTTTCCTGACCGGCGCTTATCATTCAGCCAGAGATTACGGGCAATGCCGCACAGCCATGTATACACGCTGCTCTGACCCTTGAAATTTTTCAGCGATCTTATTGCCTGATAAAATGTTTCCTGTGTAAGCTCCTCTGCCTTGTCACTGTCACTGCAAAGCGTCATAAGATAGAGATATACCTTCTTTCCGTTTTCTTCATAGTATTTCTCCATTTCCTTTTTCATAAGCGGCACCCCCTTTCTCTCTGTCTGTTTATTAGTTGCAGAAATAGCAGTTTTGTTACAGAATATCTTAAGATCATTAACCGTAAAAAATCAACATATCATATTGACAATCGCAAGTATTTTGTGTATAATTATTTAAAGGGTATTATTGTTGTTTTCGTCACTATTAAGGAGTCTATAAAATGCTTTTATTTATAAATTCTTGTACCAGAAAACATTCCCGTACAAAACGTCTTGCAGACTATCTGATAAAAACCCTTGACCGTCCCTTTGTACAGCTGGATATTTATAACTGTGATTTTGAAGCATCTGATGAAGCCTTTCTCAGCAAAAGAGATCAGCTAATTTGTCAGGGTGCTTTTGAAGACCCTATGTTTGAATATGCCAGACAGTTTTCTGAAGCCGATGAAATTGTAATTGCAGCGCCATTCTGGGATCTTTCCTTTCCGGCTGTTCTAAAAGCTTATCTTGAAAAAATTAACGTGTCAGGCATAACATTCAGATATACTTCCGAAGGAATGCCGGAAGGTCTGTGCAAGGCAAAAAAGCTTTACTATGTAACTGCTGCCGGAGGAAACTTTTTTCCTGAAAGCTTTGGCTTTGGCTACATAAAAGCTTTGGCTCAGAATTTTTATGGTATAAGCGATGTTGAACTTATAAAGGCTGCCGGTCTTGATATCGAAGGGGCAGATGTTGAAAGCATACTGCTTGACTGTGAAAATGATATCCGCCGCAGATTTCGTAATAAAGAAAAATAAGTATTGGTGAAGATAATGGAATATATTAAAGTTACTAAAGAAAATATCAGCAGCGAACACATCTGCTGCGCTATTTCAAAAAATACCGATATACAGGTGTCTTCTAAGAAAATCTGGCTATCTGAGAGATTTGATGATGGTCTTGTTTTTCTGAAAAGCAAGGAACGTGGAAAATGCTTCATTGAATATATCCCGGCTGAAAATGCGTGGAATCCGATTATTGCCGACGGGTTTATGTATATCGACTGCCTGTGGGTCTCAGGTTCGTTTAAGGGAAAAGGCTATTCAAATGATCTGCTCGAAGCTTGTATCAATGACAGCAAAAATAAAGCAAGGAAAGGTCTCTGTATCCTGAGTTCAGCTAAAAAAAAGCCCTTCCTTGCCGACCCTAAATATCTGAAATACAAAGGCTTTCGTGTATGTGATGAAGCTGATAATGGTATTCAGCTATGGTACTTTCCTTTCTCCGATGACGCCCCCTCGCCTGCATTCAGGGAAATTGCTAAGCACCCTCACGTTGACGAATCCGGCTATGTTCTGTTTTACACAAGCCAATGCCCGTTCAATGCTAAGTATGTTCCCATAGTAGAGAAAACTGCCTCTGAACTTAACGTTCCCTTCAAAGCTTATCATATCCAAAGCAAAGAAGAAGCTCAGAATGCTCCAACTCCTGTTACTACCTATGCTCTGTTCTATAACGGAGAGTATATTACTAATGAGCAGATGAATGACAAAAAATTCATTAAGCTTGTTTCAGGCTGATAACTATTTTTATGATAGTCTGACATTATCATAAGCAGCGTTATTCTTAAGCCAAATCTCCTTTTAAATGACTAATGCAAAAAAATGCCCTGGAGTTTTTAAAGCTGAAATCCCCAGGGCTGATTTTTATTCTGCTAAAAATTCACTGAACGGCAGTGCATTTTCTGTTGTTGAAAGATAAGCATAATAACGGAGAATTGATGAAGCATCAGAAGCATCTATACTGCCGTTTTCATCTATATCCCCGGCTTTCATCTGGTTTTCGTCAAAGCTTCTGCTGTTGCCAACTGAAAGAGATGCGTATTCTTTCAGGGTGTCAGAAGCGTCAGAGGCATCTATTGCTCCGTCATTGTTGACATCTCCCAGAATGAAACCCGTAAGCCTGATCTTTATGCTCTCCACATAAGGAACAACAACTGTTCTTTCACCGTCAATAGTTCTGGCTGCTGTACTGTAACGCTGATCCTCGTAATCCTCAGACTCTGTCAGGAAATATATTTCATATTCGCCATAAGGTGAAGACGGCGAAAATACAGCGTTAAATGAAGTTAACATATAACTGTCAGTCTCCTCACCGTATGAAGTGAAGGGACTTCGGTTTGCAAGGCTGGCATTATAGCACTTGAATGCCATTGTATTATATTCCTCATCTATGCTGGTCATTATGGTTGCCAGATTTTTTACAAAAGCACCCTCTTCATTGACCTCAGCAAAGGCATAGGGTATGAAAGGGTTCTGCGGATTTGTAAGATCAGCAAGCTTCAGAAAATGATTCGCACATTTCCACTTCGGGTTAACGTCCCAGCTGGAATTTGCCGGATCATAGTAGTAAACCTCCACCGGTATTTTATATCCCTCAGAATTGAAGCTGCTTCTGTCAATGGTATAAACCTCACCGTCAAAGGTTATATCCTCTGTCTCGTTTATACGAAAATAACAGGTGGGCTTATCCTGAGCCATACCCTCAGCTGCCGATGAACTCAGAAACTGTACAGATGAAGCTGAAAGCAGTAAAGCTGCTGTACCTGAAATTATTCTTTTTGTCATATTATTCCTCCTGCCTTTAAAGCTGCTGAGCCATTTTCAAAACTATCTCAGCAACGATTTTAGCGGCTTTTTTCTCAAACACATCAAATGACATTGCTCCTTCATCATCTGCATTATCAGATATGCAGCGCACACTGACAAAAGGCTTGCTGTTAAGATAACAGCAATGACCTACTGCTGCGCTTTCCATATCAACTGCATAAGGATCAAATTTTTCCTTGATGATATTCTTGACATCATTGCTGGAGATAAATGCTTCTCCAGAA
>CAMNFW010000224.1 GCA_946537565.1 uncultured Ruminococcus sp.
TAGAAGTGGTAGTGGTGGAGGTTGTGGTAGTGGTGGTAGTCGCAGTAGTGGGAGAAGTAACGGGATCGCCGGTTATCACAGCGAAGTTTTTGCCGGAGGTGCTGGCATAGCTTTCAGCGGTTGAACCGGAATAGCCGTAGATAGTACCGGAGAAGGAATAGCCGGAGGAGCTGCTGTTGCAGATAGTTTCTTTTCCGCCGTAGATCTCGCAGGAGGGGTTGTAGATATAAATAGATGACAGACCTGTATTCTCAAAGGCTGAGGCACCGATAGTTGCCACAGAAGCCGGAAGAACGATGCTGCTCAGCGAACTGCATTCCGAAAAAGCATAAGCATTCACAGCGGTAACAGTATCCGGTATAGTGACGCTGGTAAGATTTGTGCAGCCTGCACAGAATGAACGTCCGATCTTTGTTATTCCGCTTTCAATAACAACATTTCTGATAGTTGAAACTGAGCTGAACCAGGGCACATATCTTGCGATCGTGTAATCGTAGATATCGCCGGTGCCGGAGATAGTGAGTGTGTTTCCGGACAGAGACCATGTGGCGCTTTCACCGCATTGTCCGGAGTTTGCAGTAAGCTCAGACTGGATAATATCCGGAGAATCGAGCTGAGCAGCGGAGACTGCCGGCATAGAAAGCTGAGCCAGACAGACTGCACCTGCCATAAGCAGGCTTAGAAATTTTTTCATGTTTTTTCCTCCCCATATATAATTTTTCACCCCATATTCAGCAATGCTATGGGGTGAATAAGGAACATTATCAGGCGCTCTTTCTTGCAGCGAAGAGCATGATGAGCGGATAAATCTCCAGTCTTCCCAGCAGCATATCGAAGCACAGCACGACCTTTGAGAAGGAGTTGAGACCGCCGAGATTGCCGGAGGGACTGAATCTGCCGACACCGAAGCCGATGTTGTTCATGCAGGTGATAACAGCTGAAGCGCTTTCCTCTATCGAGAACTTATCCAGACATACCAGAAGGATAGACACAGCCATGAGCATGATAAAAAGGATCAGGTAATTGCTTGCGCCTCTGACCACATCGTTTTCGACGGGTTTTCCGTCCATTTTAACAGTTGCAACGGCACGGGGGCTGACGATGTATTTCAGCTCACGGATACCGGTTTTAACGATTATCATGATACGGGAGACCTTCATACCGCCGCCGGTGGAGCCGGCACAGGAGCCGATGAACATCAGCACCAGCAGAAGAGCCTGGGAGAATACGGGCCACTGACCTGTATCAGTATTGGAGAAGCCGGCAGAGGTTATAGTAGAAGCGACCATGAAGAAAGAATGGCGCAGGGCTTCACCGACGTTATCACAGGTGTGGAGAATATTCACAGTGATAATAGCAGTTGCGGCGATTATAATACAGAAATAAGTACGCACCTCTTCATTTTTATAAGCGAGGGCATATTTTTTTATGAATATATAATAGTAGAGGTTGAAGTTTACGCCGAAGAGAATGATAAAAACAGCGATGACCATTTCAACATAAAGGCTGTTGTAGTGAGCTATGCTGTTGTTCCATATCGAGAAGCCGCCTGTACCGGCAGAGGAGCAGGAATGGATTATCGCATCATACAGCGGAACTCCGCCCAGGAGCAGGAAACCGGTCTCAAGGAGAGTAAGTGAAATGTAAATGATATAGAGAATACGGGCAGTCATATTGGATTTTGAGACAAGTCTGCCTACATTCGGACCGGCGCATTCAGCTCTCATCATGTGCATAGTACGGCTGTCGTTGCTGGACATAATAGCCAGTACGAACATCAGCACGCCCATACCGCCCAGCCAGTGGGTGAAGGCTCTCCAGAAGAGGCAGGAGCGGGACATAGATTCCACATCGCCCATAATGGTAGCGCCGGTGGTGGTGAAGCCGGAGACAGTTTCAAAAAGAGCGTCGAAATAGTTTGGTATCTCGCCGGAGATGACGAAAGGCAGAGCGCCTATGGCAGACATAGTGATCCATGACGCAGCCACGCTTACGAAGCCTTCCATTGAGAAAACAGCGTTATTTTTAGGTTTTTTAATAGTGACGGCAAAGGCTATCACAAGGGTTATCAGCATAGGTATCGCAAAGGATATCAGTACATGATGTTCATGATAAATAAAGCCGACTAAAATGGGGAGAAGCATACAAAGTGCCACGACCTTGAGGATCTGTCCCATTATATAGAAAATCATTTTATAATTCATAATTTTTTTCCGGTCAGCCTTCCTCAGTTGAAAATTTCCTTAAGATCGCCGAAGCCACGGTTAGTGGTAACGATTACCACGCTGTCATTGACTTTAAGGCAGTCATCGCCTTTTGGGATAATAAGCTCATTTCCTCTTACGATGCTGGCGATGAGGATACCGTTTTTGACCTTAAGCTTTTTAAGGGGAACGTTTACATAATCCATTTGTTCCTTGACGATGAATTCGATAGCTTCAAGCCTGTCATTGACGAGCCGGTAGAGAGTGGTAATACTATTGCCGGCGGAATTTTGTTTAGCCCGGACGTACTGGAGTATCTGGCTTACGGTGATAGACTTAGGAGAGATAATGCTGTCCAGATCGAGAGTATCGGTGAGCTGCATAAGCGTCATGCGGTTGACTTTGGTAACGACCTTGTCAACGCCGTTGTTTTTAGCCAGAAGGGAGAGGAGGATATTTTCCTCATCAATGCCGGTAAGGGTGACAACGGCATCAGCATCATAAACGTGTTCTTCTTTGAGCAGGTCGTGGTCGGTGCCGTCACCGCAGATGATATTGACCTTATTAAGTCTCTGGCTGAGTTCGATGCAGCGTTTCTCGTCTATCTCTATGATCTTTACTTTAACGCCCATTTCCTTAAGCTGCTGGGCGAGGTGATAGCCGACACGTCCGCCGCCGATGAGGACAGCAGATTTTACACGTTTTTCACGGTAAGCAGCGCTGATGCTCTTAAAGAATTTGACCATATTGCTGTGGGAAGCGGTCATATGGATCTTGTCGCCGGAATGGAGAACGAAGCTGCCGTTTGGGATAATAATGTCGTCACCTCTCTGTACAGCGCAGATAAGCACGTCCAGTCTGAGGCGGCGTGAGAGCTGAGAAAGAGCGATATTTTCGAGGATACTGCCGGCAGTTATTCTTATCTCAGCCAGATCGACTCTGCCCTTGGCGAAGGATTCGATGTTAATGGCTTCCGGGTAACGCAGCACCTTAGCGATCTCATTGGCAGCGTTATAATCGGGGTTTACCATCATGCTTATGCCGAGTTCTTCACGCATGAAGACCAGCTGTTTATCGAATTCAGGGTTTCTTACACGGGCGATGCAGTGTCTTGCCTTCATTTTTTTAGCGATAAGGCAGGAGAGAATATTTACTTCATCGGAGCTGGTGACAGCGATGAAGACATTAGCTCTGTGAACGCCGGCTTCGTCCAGCACATCGGTCTGGAGGCAATTTCCGGCGATGCCCTTGATATCGTAATCATTAACCAGTGAATTTATACGGGATTCGCTGCTGTCTATAACGGTGACCTGGTGTTCGTCGCAGAGGACTTCTGCTAAGGCAGCGCCAACCTTGCCGCCGCCAACAATAATAATTTCCATAACTCCTCCAAGAATATTATGTTTAGTAAAAATTAATTCCGCAATGAAAAGTGATAAAGCGGATATGGAGATATAATATCTCAATCTAATTATATCCCAGGATTTTTCCTTTGTCAATACTTT
>CAMNFW010000225.1 GCA_946537565.1 uncultured Ruminococcus sp.
AATATTTGTCCGCAAAACCTGTATAACCTATGACTGCTCCTGCCGCCATAACTGCAACTGACATTGGAAATTTTGGTATCAGCTTTTTCGATATAAGAAGTACCGCCAGACTTGCTCCGCCAAGAACCAGAGACATTGGATTGAAGCTTTCTTTGCAGGTTTCTATGATATGCTCCGTCAGCTCAGCAAGTTCACCTGAACCGCTGGTGCCGCCTAAAACTTTCGGTATCTGCATGAGAATTATAGTTGTGGAAATGCCGCTGATAAAGCCTCCCATTACCGGTGTTGAGATATAATTTACCAGCCGCCCGGCTTTCACAATATAGAATACCAGCAGCCACATTCCTACGAAAAATGTCATCATTGGCAGAATTTCAACTGCCCGGTCAGAATATGCCTCGATCCCGGCAGTTGTCAGAAATGCTCCTGCAAGCGCTGCCGGTGCTGCGTCTACTCCGAAAATAAACTGCGGCGAAGTCGAAAACAATCCGAATATCAATATCGGAAAAACTGAGCCGTAAAGCCCATATACCGGCGGAAGTCCCGAAACCTGGGCATAACCCATTGATATTGGTATCGAGACAAAAGCAATAATAATTCCTGTTAGTATGTCCTTTGGCAGTCCCCTAAAGGAGAAACCTTGTATTTTCATATAGCCTCCCGTGTGTAATAATAGAATCATGCAAAAAAGCGACCTTTCGCTTTTCAGGAAAGGTCACAGTATTACTGGTTCCGGCAGTATTTTTCAAACAGCTTATCAGTGGTCATAGGCTTTGAATAATAATACCCCTGAAAACTGTTGATATTGTACCGGCGAAGAAAATCACGCATAGAATCTGTCTCCACACCTTCAACGCACAGCTTTGTTCCGAATGCCGCAGCCATATCTGACACACACTGAACTGTACTCTGATCGTTCCGGCTGGTTTCAATATTCCTGACAAAATCACGGTCGATCTTCACTGTATCTATCGGAAGCTCACGCATCACTCCCAGCGATGAAAATCCTGTTCCAAAATCGTCCAGAGCGATCTTGATGCCATGATTTTTTAAAAGCGTAAGTGTTTCCTTAAGAAATGATATGTCCAGCAGCCTGCACCGTTCAGTGATCTCCAGACACAAATGCTCCGGCGGAAATCCGGTCTCTTTAAGAATAATAATTATATTGTGAGCAAAACCGGTCTTTCTGAGCTGAGTATAAGAAAGATTAACATTTATTACAATATCAGGATAGTATTCCAGCATTTTCTTTCCGTCAGATACTGCGCTCCTTATTATCCACCAGCCCAGCTCAGGGAATAATGTATCCTGCTCCAGAAATGATATGAACTCAGACGGCGGTACGATACCATATTCCTTGTTCTGCCACCTTATAAGCGCCTCAACAGCTGTAAGCTCTTCTGTCTCAGAATCTACTATCGGCTGATAACACAGGAAAAATCCACGGCAGTTATCAGCGATGCTGCTTCTTATCTCGTTGAGCTTCTCAATGCTGCTTCTGGTGTTCTCGCTGACAGAACTGTCAAACAGCACAAGATCGCCCATTTTGCAATGTTTTGATTCATAGTAGGCATATTTCAGGCAGGAATAGACCATCTCGGTATTTATGCTGAAATCGTCCATAATAAAACAGCCTGCATTCAGCGATATACTGATGTGTGTACCGTCAAGCTCGGTGCTTCTCATGGACTGCCGGAGCTGTTCATACGTTCCATTTATCTCGTCAATATTTCTGATGCCTGTGATAACAGCAAATCTGGGGCCGTCAAGTCTGTACACACTGACGCTGTTGACAAAGGCAGCCTGTATCCCTCTGGCAAGCTTCTGAAGCACTCTGTTTCCGAAACGGTATCCGTAGACATCGTTAAAATCTGAAAATCCGGTTATTCCAATACATATAACAAGTGCCGGCATATGGTTCAGCAGCATACTCCTTATATCATCGAAATAACCATAAAGACTGCGGAGACCAGTTACCGGTTCAAGATAATTCAGTATATCATGATTGCGGATAACACCGCCGAAATATTCCGGTACGCCTTCTGCATCACGGATAACTATTCCCCGGCAGGTGCAGACCATATAATCACCGCTGACAGCTCTCGCACGGTACTGCATATCATGACCGCTGGCATTTCCCGCAAAAATAGCCTTTATGCTTTCATCATATCTGCATCTGTCGTCCGGGTGGATATGTTCTTTCCATAATTCACCGGCATTGAACATATACTCATCCGGCAGACCAAATTGCTCCACCGCAGTTTTTGACCAGCGTGAATAATCCGAACGCATATCACAAAGGTAGACATATGCACCTTCAGCTATAAGAGAAAGGGCTTCAAACATCTCATCAAGTTTTTTGTATCTGAGTTCATCCATGTTATCATCTCCTTTCATCATATAAACGACTGAGCATATTTTTATCCATTTTAAATATTATATAACATTTTAAGTTAAATTTCAATATACATCATGCACATAACTATGATAATAATTTGGTTATTCTGTTCAAAATAATAATTCATTATTCATTTTATCTTTATCATTCATACGATCATATTTTTTTAAAGCAGCAGCTTAATGTGCAATATAATATCCTGAATAATATGTTCACAGCATTATAGTGTATAATTTCTAAAATTATATTGCCGGTATAAAGAATAATATTGCTCAAAAAGTACAATATTCAATTGACTATAAGAACTTTTTGTGTTATTATTAATTCAGATAATTTTATAGTATGGAGGAATGATCTATGGGGATCTCTTTAAAAAAGATTTTATGCACCGCCCTCTCTGGTGCTGTTCTGATCACATCCGGCTTCGGCTATTCCCTATCTCAGACTGATGCCGGATATGCCCGTGTCGGCGTTCACGATCCGTCCATTATCAAACTCGATGACGGCAGCTATTATATCATCGGCTCGCATTTGGCTGCCGCTTCATCTGACGATCTCATGAACTGGTCTTATGCCGCAAATTCCGATAAAGGTACTGCTTCCACCTCTTTCTTCGGAAATATCTACACCGACCTCTCTATTCCTGAAAAATGGTCAAATACCAGCTCAGGTTATGATCTCTCCGGCAACCTCTGGGCTCCTGATATCGTCTATAACCCGGAAATGAAAAAATACTGTATGTATCTTTCTGTTAACGGTATGGACTGGCACTCTTCCATTGTTCTCTGCACCTCTGACAATATCAACGGTCCGTATAAATATGTCGATACTATCGTTTATTCCGGCTTTGAAACCAATCCGGTAAATCCTGCCAATAACTACAAAAATTCAGACGTCGAAAAAGTTCTTGGCAATGATCCCGACCTCAGCAGATATCTCGACTCCGCCGGCAAATGGAACGCTGAATACGGTACTAACGCTATCGACCCCTGCACTTTCTATGATGAAAACGGCGAACTCTGGATGAGCTACGGCTCCTGGTTCGGCGGTATTTATATGCTGGCTCTCGATGAAAAAACCGGTCTCCGTGACTACAGCGTTACTTACCCTACTGCCGTAAATAAATCAGATGCCTATATGGGTACCAAAATAGCCGGCGGCTACTGGTCTTCCGGCGAAGGTTCGTATATTGAGTATATGTGCCCTCCCGGCAGCTCCGACGGCTACTATTACCTATTTATGTCCTATGGCTATTTCAACAACATGGGCGGCTATAATATGCGGATTTTCCGCAGCAAAAACC
>CAMNFW010000226.1 GCA_946537565.1 uncultured Ruminococcus sp.
AGATACAAGGCTCTTCCCATTTATGAAGGTAAGCCTTTGCAGCGTAAAGACGGGAGGTTTCACCGCAGAAACCGGCAGAAACGGTTCTGTCAGCTTTGCAGTTTCTTGGACACAGACTGCATTTTTTATAGATATCAAGTATATTCATATTACCTCAAAACAAACGGCTGTAAGATCATTCCTACAGCCGATAGATTTTACAGATTCTTGTAGTTTAATGAGAAGCCGGAAAAAGTGCCTTCCGAGTTTTCCTTCTGAGCGTAAAGACCGGCAACAACACCGGTAAATCCGCAGGCAACTTCGGTTGAAACATATCTTGTCTGCAAACTGCCGAAGTCGAAATTTCTGCTGCCGGATACAGCTGAGAAACAGAAAACAAAATTGCTTCCGTTAATGGTGATATCAGCTTCAGGAGAGCCGATATCCTCAGTAAATTTTTCATATACAGCATCACCGATATTCAGTCTCAGCAGCAGCTGAGATTTACCGCCGGAGTTTCTGACAGCAATATCGTAGTGATGTTTTTCGTCCATATATATAGAAATACCGGCTTCACCTGATTCAGCTGAGACATGGCATTTCAGTTCAAATTCAAAGTCTTTTATCCTGATGCCTGTGAAGGTCGGATAGAAGTCTGAAATAGAATTATCGCAGCCTCTGAGGGTGAATGATCCGTCTGAGAGAGAATAATTATCCATGACAGGATTTCTCAGGAATATCCATTCATTTTTATCAGCGAAGGAACAGGAGCTTATACGCTTCTGAGTGAAGGAACCGCTGATCTCATACTCTGGCTCGACAGTACCGTCATTGCCGCAGGTGAACCAGCCGTCATTGCTGAAATGAACGGGAGTGAGGAAGGTTTCTCTGCCCAGGTGGTGGAACGGCTCCCACATACCGATCTGCCGGAAGCCAAGATGCAGCATGAACCATTCGCCGGTATCGGGTTTCTGAACGAGATCGCCGTGACCGACACCCTGGATCTCATAGCCGCCCTTATTGCGGTTAGTGAGAACGGGATTATTGCTGTAACCCTCATACTTGCCCCAAAGCTCTTTGCTGCGGGCATAGGTCACCATATGACCGTACTCAGTGCCGCCCTCAGCGCACATCAGGTAATAGTATTCACCGATTTTATAAAGGTGAGGGGATTCAAGATATCTGCCGCCGGAGCCAGTCCATATAGTTTTGCTGGGGGAGAGTTTTTTTCCTGTATTTATATCAATTTCACACTGGGTAACACCGTGATTGCCTTCATCGTCAGAGCCGTTGCTCATGAAATAAGCGTGACCGTTCTCGAAGTAGAGTGAAGGGTCGATGCCGTCCTGTTCAACGAATATCGGCTCAGACCATTCGCCGTGGATATCGTTGGTAAAGACATAGAAATTCTTAGCGGTGGTGGTGTTGGTGGTGACCATGTAGAAAGTGCCGTTATAGTAACGGATAGTCGGGGCAAAAATACCGGCAGAGCTGAGAGCGTTAAGCAGGGGAAGCTGACTTTCTCTTGTGAGAACGTGACCGATCTGCGTCCAGTTCACAAGGTCATCGCTTTCAAAAAGCGGAACGCCGGGGAAATACTGGAACGAGCTGGTAACAAGGTAAAATCTGCCGTCAGCGCAGCAAACGCTGGGGTCGGGGTAAAAGCCGGGAATAACAGGGTTTTTATAGATCATGATTATCGCCTCGCAGCATAAAGATTTTATTGGCAGTCAACTTTATCATAGCAGAGAAGTTTTCATAGAATGTCCGGACATTGAGATGAATTACCGGAATGTTGAGTGTTTTAGCATAAAAGATAAAATCAGTCCAGCTCAGAAACAGCCTGCTGGATCCTTGCAAGGGACTCTTCCTTTCCGAAAACCTCCATAAGCTCAGTTGCACCGCCTGGGGTCACAGCCTGTCTGCCGAGAGCAACTCGGATAGCCCACATAACAGCGCCGGCTTTTTTCTCTTTGGAAGCGGCATAATCCTTAAGGAGAGCGAACAGAGAATCGTTGTCCCAGGAAGGCGCATCAGTCAGCAGAGGCAGGCAGTCGATAAGGACTTCCTTGCAGCTTTCGGGAGTGGTTTTATTCTTTTTATTGGTATAGAGAGAGCTGTCCATATCCAGTCTTTCGGTGACAAATTTTATCTGCTCAGGGATATCGCTGAAAACAGAAATCCTTGTATGAAGGAGAGCAGCGAGCTTTTCGGTGTTGATATTATCGCCGCACAGCTCATTGAGGATAGGCAGAGCCTTAGCGTTATACTCGTCATCGGGGAGTTTTTTGATATACTCAGAGTTGAACCACCGGAGCTTTTCATAGTCAAAAACCGCAGGTGATTTGCTGAGACCTTCTATAGAGAAAGCTTGTTTAAGCTCATCAATGGTGAAAAACTCCTGATTAGAATCCTTCGGACACCAGCCAAGAAGAGCGATATAATTAACGATAGCCTCCGGGAGATAGCCGTCGTTTACAAGATCCTGGAAGCTGACAGCACCATGGCGCTTTGAGAGTTTAGAGACATTGCCTTCGCTGTCCTTGCCCATGAGCAGCGGAAGGTGAACATAAACAGGTCTTTCCCAGCCGAAAGCATCGTAAAGCAGGCAGTATTTAGGGGTAGAGGTGAGGTATTCATTGCCTCTTACAACATGGGTCACGCCCATAAGGTGGTCGTCAACGACATGGCAGAAATTATAAGTAGGGTAGCCGTCAGCCTTGATCATGATCTGATCTCTCAGCTCGGAATTGTCGATAGAGACCTCGCCGTAGACCTCGTCATAGTAAGAAGTAGTACCTTCGAGGGGCATTTTCTGGCGGATAACGAAGGGTTTTCCCTCTTCGAGATTTTTTCTTACTTCATCTGGGTCAAGATCACGGCAGTGACCGTCATAGCCGCCGATGCCCTTATCATCTTTAAGGGATTCAAGTCTTTCAGCGGTGCAGAAGCAGTAGTAAGCGTGACCGGAATCAATGAGTTTCTGAGCGTATTTCTTGTAAATTTCAAGGCGCTGGCTCTGGATATAGGGACCGTTTTCACCGCCGGCACCGGGACCTTCATCGTAGTCGATGCCGGTCATTTTAAGGGTATCAATAATAACCTCTTGAGCGCCCTCGACCAGTCTGACCTGATCGGTATCTTCAATTCTGAGAATGAACTTTCCGCCTTTGGATTTAGCGAGAAGGTAGGAATAAAGGGCAGTTCTGAGGTTGCCGATATGCATGAAGCCTGTAGGCGAGGGGGCGAATCTGGTTTTGATGATATTGTCTGACATAATATTTCCTCCGGAATAACAATAAAATGTACAGATGATATTATATCACACAAAAAGATTTTTTTCAATAGAATATTGAAAAAGAGCGGCACAAAAATATTTTTTTTAAATTTTTCAAAAAACCTTGACAAAAAAAGATCAGCGTGATATAATATGTAGGTACCGTGTCTGACACGGTAAAATTATCCTTGCCCGCAGAAGGTTGCCGGGCGGAATCCAGAAGGAGGTGTACACAATGGCAAAGGTATCCGCAAAATATGAGGTAATGGTAGTTTTCAGCCTTAAGGAAGGCGAAGAGGCTATGAAGGCTCTCATCCAGAAGTTCAAGGAGAGAATCGAAAGACACGCCACAGCTGTTGAGGTCAACGAGGATTGGGGCAAGCGCAAGCTTGCTTATCCTATCGAGGACGAGACAGAGGGTTACTATGTGAT
>CAMNFW010000227.1 GCA_946537565.1 uncultured Ruminococcus sp.
GAATAAAGACCGTTGACGATATCCGTGAGACTCTCAGAGCCGGTGCTGATAAGGTATCGGTCAATTCTCAGGCTGTTAAAAATCCTCAGCTTATCAAGGACGGCGCTGATATTTTCGGCAGCCAGTGCATCTGCGTGGGAATTGACGCTAAAAAAATCAGCGATAACAAATGGACAGTTTACATAAACGGCGGCAGAGTTGATATGGGCATCGACCTCATCGACTGGGTGCATACAATTGAAAAGCTGGGTGCCGGCGAAATATGCCTTAACTCCATTGACGCTGACGGCACTAAGGAAGGCTTCGATATCCCCATGCTGAAAGCTGTATGCGACAACTGCTCGATTCCTGTCATTGCCAGCGGCGGTGCAGGTAAGATAAACGATTTTGCTCAGGTTTTTGAGGAAACCGGCGCTACTGCTGCTCTTGCGGCTTCGCTTTTTCATTTTAAAGAGCTGACCGTTCAGCAGGTCAAGGAATATTGCCGGAGCAAAGGCGTTATAGTAAGGTGAATTATGGATATCTGGGAAGAAATGTATGAAGCGGCTAAGGCTGTATTATTACCAAAAAGAATCTCAGATTATGTCACTGCCGGTGAAGTATCTGCCGCAGTGCTGAGTAAGTCCGGAAAAATATATACAGGTGTATGTATCGACACCTGTTCAGCCCTCGGAATCTGCGCTGAGAGAAATGCAATTTTCAACATGATCTCAAACGGCGAATATGAAATAGACAAGGTGCTTTGCATTCCGCCTCATGAGGGGAAAGGTGCGCCCTGCGGCGCCTGCCGGGAGCTTATGGTACAGCTTATGCCTGAGACTTACAGGAATATCGAAATTATGCTTGATATTAAAACTGGAAAGGTCATCACTTTAGGTGAGCTTACACCTGAGTGGTGGATTTGAATGCCATGATAGAATACAAAGATATTCATGATTTTGCTGAAAAAGATCTGGAGCGGCTGTTTCTGTCAGTTGAGTGGTCGTCGGGACATTTTCCTGACAAGCTGGTCAAAGCTATGAAGGGTTTCAGTACAGTGTTCAGCGCCTGGGACGGTGACAAGCTTATCGGAATGATATGTGCAATGGACGACGGCGTCATGAACGCTTATGTTCACTACCTTCTGGTTGACCCCGATCATCACGGTCAGAAGATCGGTCGGACGTTGGTGAATATGGTGAAGGAAAAATACAGAGACTTCCTGCGGCTTGTCGTGATCGCATATGATAAAGAGCTGAAATTCTACGAGAACTGCGGCTTCACCAAATCTGAGGTCTCAACTCCCATGTTCATAACATCTCTCTGGACATGACAGTAAAGTCTCAGGATTAATTTAACTTAAACGAAAGGGAGCAGAAAATGATTAAAATTGATCTGAATGATCTGGATAAATTTTTTGTGAAGGGCGAGCTTATCCCAGCCATTTGCTATGAGGTCAACACTAAAACTGTCCTGATGCTGGCTTATATGAATAAGGAGAGCCTGAAAAAAACTCTTGAGACCGGTTATACCTGGTTCTGGAGCAGGTCAAGGCAGGAATACTGGAACAAAGGTGCGACTTCGGGGCATTTGCAGAAGGTCGTATCAATTTACGGCGACTGCGACAATGATACGCTGCTGGTGAATGTTGAGCAGACCGGTGCAGCCTGTCATACCGGCAGTTACAGCTGTTTTTTCAACGAGATATATAATAATGAGGAGAATGAATAATGACAGTTTACGAAGAAATATTTGAGGTCATCAAGGAAAGAAAAAAGCAGTTCGAGACCAGAACTGCTGCGGATAATTCATACACCTGCTATCTTTTTGAGAAGGGTGTGGACAAGATCTGCAAGAAGGTGGGCGAAGAGGCTACTGAAACTGTTATTGCTGCGAAAAACGGCGATAACAATGAGCTTGCCAATGAAATAAATGACCTGCTTTATCATGTAATGGTGCTTTGTGCAGAGCGTGGACTGGAATGGTCTGAGGTGGAGAAGGTGCTGGAAGAGCGCAACGAAAAAATCGGCAACCTCAAGCAGTTCCACCAGGTTGACAAGAACACATAAGAAAAGCTCCCCTGAAAAATGGGGAGCTTTGTTATATCTTTCAGAAAAGCTGAGTCAGCGGTCAGTCGTTGTCCGGTTCAAGAACAGCGTAGTTGCCGTCATCACGCTTGTAGACCACATTGATAAGACCGGTGTCAGCGTTGGTGAACATGAAGAACTCATGGCTGAGAAGGTTCATCTGGAGGATAGCCTCGTCGATATCCATTGGACGCATCTTGAACTTTTTATGCTTGATAACGTCGTAATCCACCTGTTCATCAACAGGCTCAGCGAAGGCCTCCTTGAAAGCGGTGTCCTTAAGCTTCTTTTCAACCTTAGTTTTGTTCTTGCGTATCTGTCTGATGATCTTATCTATAGCGGTATCGAGAGCGACATTCTTGTCGGCAGCGGTGCTTTGGGCACGGAAGATCATACTGTTATACTTAACAGTAAGCTCCAGGGCAATCTGAGTTTTGATCTCAGCGAGAACGATCTTAGCGTCAGCCTCATCTCCAAAAAATTTATTCAGTTTAGTGTCGAGCTTCTTTTCTGCGTACTCTGTGAAATTCTGTGGTACCTGCATTTTTTTTGCTGTGATGGTAGTTTTCATAAATTTAATGGCCTCCTTTGTACTGCCGGAGCAGCACATTTATTATGGTTATATTATACCATATATATTAAGACATTACAAGAGATTTTTAGTAATTTTGTTTAAACTGTACAAGCTTTAAAAATTTTTTTGTATATTTTGACTATTCAGAGCAGAGATTGCTGAGGATAACTCTTGTGATATCTTCGGCGGAGACTGGTGTGCTGTATTTATTTTCCAGGACAACGCAGAATGCGATCGGGTGTGCCGGGTCATCAACAAAGCCGGCAAGAAGGGCATTTTCCTCAGCACCGTCCTTGACCTGAGCGGTGCCGCTTTTGATACCGATGCTGTAATGGCCGATAGATTCCATGTAATGGTTGGAGCCGTTAGTGAGAAGCATCTGCTTTACGGTGGAAGCGGTCTGAGGCGAGAAAATTTCCTTGCTGTAGGTAGTGTGGGCAGTTTCGGTGACTTCACCGTAAACGTTGGTGACCTTGCTGATAATATGGGGCATAGTCATTTTTCCGGTGCCGTTGGCGATAGCACTTTCCCACATCATGAGCTGGATAGGGCTTACGAGAGTTTCACCCTGACCGATGCAGCCCCACTGGGTACTGAACTCATGGGGGTCGGAAAGTATGGTTGAAGCTTTTTCGCACTGGATACCGTCGATATCGAAGTATTCATCTTTGTCCTCATTGACGGAATAGCCGAGCTTCCGGTATTGTTTTATGATACTGTCCAGCGGCATATCCGGGTCCTCCACAAGCTGTGCAAACCAGGGATTGCAGCTGTTTTCGACAGCCTCCTGAACGTTGAGCTGACCGTGACCATAAGCCTGATGACAGTCGATGACACCGCCGGTCTGGTTGACATAATTACCGCCGCAGTAATAGCTTTTGGAGAAGAGCTTTTCATATCCCATGATCTCAAGGGCAGAGATAACTGTGGGGATTTTCTGGGTAGAACCGGGAACGGTTTTGTAGAGAGCCTTTGACATGAGCGTGCCGGATTCCAGCTCGTCC
>CAMNFW010000228.1 GCA_946537565.1 uncultured Ruminococcus sp.
TTGGAAGAGGAAAACATACGACCCGCCATGCAGAGCTGTATAAGCTGGCTGAGGGCGGATATATCGCTGATACACCTGGATTTTCCACTTTCGAGACTAATCGTTATGACTATATCCGCAAGGAAGAGCTGGCAGATTGTTTTCGTGAATTCAGTGATTTTACGGGAAACTGCCGGTTCCGGGACTGTGCCCATCTTTGTGAAAAAGGCTGCACCGTAGTTGAAGCGGTGGAGCAGGGCAAAATACACAAAAGCCGGCATCAGAGTTACTGCACAATGTACAATGAAGCTAAGCAAATAAAGGAGTGGGAGCTGAAATAATGAAGGCGCTTATTATTGCCGGCGGAGTTATAAACGATGCGGAATATATAACATTATGGAAGCTGGACAAGCGGGCTGATCTTATTGTATGTGCCGACAGGGGACTTGAATATGCTATGCAGCTGAAAATCAAGCCTGATATAATAGTCGGTGATTTTGATTCATACACCGGAGATCTTCCTGAAAACACTGAGATTCATGTCAGCGTGCCGGAGAAGGACGATACAGACACTCTGCTGGCAGTGAAACTGGCGATCGGGAGAGGCTGTACTGAGATAGTTCTGACGGGAGCTTTGGGAGGAAGGTTCGATCATACCTTTGCCAACGTCCAGACGCTGCTGTATGCCTATGAGCAGGGCTGTGAAATGAGTATCGTTGAGAAGGACAACAAGCTCACCGTCAGAGGCAAGGGCAGACACAGATTCGGCTGGTCGGCGGTACACAAATATTTTTCGGTATTTTCACTGACTGAAAAGCTGGACATAGAGTATCTCCGGGGAGTGAAATATCCTCTTGAAAACTACACTATGACCAGCAGTTTTCCGATTGGAGTGAGCAATGAGTTTGCGGAGGATAATGCGTATTTGTCGATACGTTCAGGAGTAGCGCTGGTCGTGAGATCGTGAAGTAACAAAAAAATCCTCTTCTGAATACTATATTGAAGAGACAGAAACTGCCTCGACAATTGGCTTCAAAGGAGGGTACATAGTGAAGATAGTGGTCATAAAAAGTCCGAAATTCTTGTCCGGTATACTTCGTGCCATATTCGGCATCAAAAAAGAAACGG
Organism: uncultured Ruminococcus sp.; assembly: GCA_946537565.1. Taxonomy (GTDB): domain Bacteria; phylum Bacillota; class Clostridia; order Oscillospirales; family Ruminococcaceae; genus Ruminococcus. The sequence goes on from CAMNFW010000228.1 coordinate 1,108, forward strand.
AATAATGCACAGTTATCAGGCTGAATTTTGTGCATTATAACAAAAAGGCTCTCCTGCTGCGGAGAGTCTTTTTTATTCAATCTTTCGCCGGCTGAAATGTTGTATTATCGTAAAGATCAGGATACTTATCAGGAGTCCGAGAACCGAACCGCTGGTGTCTATCAGCACATCGGCGAACATTCCTGATCTTCCCGGCACGAACAGCTGGTGTATCTCATCGGAGCAGGCATACAGGAAGCAGAATATCACCACGCCGGCGGAGGATAAAGAGAGGAGTTTTCTTTTTCCAACGGTCATTGAAGCACAGAATCCCAGCGCAGTATAAATAGTGAAATGGGCGATTTTCCGGATAATATGTTCAGCCTTATCAAGTACGGCATCTTTTTCCTCCAGCGTCATATTTTCATAGTCAGGAAAGAAGGCCTCAGCGATTACAGCGGTAACGCTCTGACTTTTGTCGGAGGATTCGCCTGAGTTGTCGCTGGAGAACATGAAGATCAGAACCATTACAATGACGGTGAGCAGAGAAAAGATGAGCTTTGGGAAAGATATTTTACTAAGTGACATACGATGATCCTTTCTGAACTGAGACATTTAGCTGTAAAAATATTATATACCAAAAATGACAAAATGTAAATTGAGAAATTGTTAAGCGCTTAAAGAGTAACAAAAAAATTACAGCAAAAAAACAACCGAAACCTGTTGGAATTGCACAAATCAGGACGAAACCCAAAGAAAACTGTAACCATTTAGTAACTATTAATTTGAAAAATTGCTTGTAAAATACTTGAAATAATGATATAATAACATTGTATGGACTACTATGCCCTGAAGTGTTCAGGTGCAGCACTGCGTGTTCTGATTTGAAGGTCCTTATTATTATCGGAGGTTGAAATGAAAAGCTTTTTTGCAAATATATGGACGAAGCGGATTATGGCGGTTATCGGCGCTTTATATACAGTAGCAGTCTGCTTCCTTTGTTACTATTCCATTTTCTATAATATACATATAAATCAAAGAGGTTCGGTATGCCTGGTGGCGTCAGCGATATCACTGGTTGCGCTGATAATAATGCTTTATACCCGAAAGCAGATAATCACCAGAATATCAAGCTTTATAATACTTCCGGCGATGCTGCCGGTGGTGCTGCTGTATTTCGGCAGGTGGGAAATAATAATACCGGTAATAGTTACGGGAGTAGTGATACTTCTGCTTTCAGGTGCCGGCGAAGGCGCAAAGACCGCTATAGGTACGATAATTCTCCTGATGTATATATTCGGCGCATTGGGATATTTCCTGTTCACATCATTCTTTGTAACAGCTACTAACAAGAGTATCGTCAAGGAAGGCGAATCGCCATCCGGCAAATACCGTTATTCCGTTGTCAATACTGAGGACAGCTCCAACGGCAGCACTGCGGTTTATGTTGAACCCAACTATGCCGATGTAAAATATCCCCTCGTCACTTTCACCCTTAAAAACCAGGAGAGAATAGTATATCTGGAACGTCCGATATGCGAAGAGATAAATATTCAGTGGGATACAAAGTCCCGTCAGGATATAACCACGGAACTGAACAGTATCTCAGATGACATAACTGTTCATCTTTCAAATTCAGAGCTTGAAGCTCTTGGTCAGCCCTTTGACAGCAGACTTCAGCTTTCTGACATCAATGTTTACTACCTGTTCAAGATAGGCAAGACCGCTCACGATGTTGAGCCTATAAGACTTGATACCCTCACGGATGATCAGCTGGCTGTATTCAATATCGGACGTGATATGAACGGAAAGTATTATGTTCTTGCACCATCCCAGGAGCTTCTGACTGAAATGGAAGCGGTCAGCGGAGACAAGCTGTATTTCAGCGATATGACCGCTGATACTATGGAACTGTTTGAGGATATCGAAACTGATGATTACGGCAACTCAATGTACAGCATCGAAGCTGATAACAGTATCCTCCTGAACACTCTCAATGACCAGCAGCTGGCTGATCTGGGAGTTTCTGAGACCGGAGATGTCATGACCTTCAACGACAAGATATGCTTCCGCTACTATGTTGCAGAAATTGAGGATTATTACAATACAGAATCCAGATCCCTTTCAGTTGATCTTCTTAACTGATAAAGTATTTATAGCCGAAAGGCATAAAATAAAAATATAACTGTAGGAGGTTATTATGAGCGAATTTTTTAAGGAAATAGGCAAGATCCCTTATGAAGGAAAGAACTCCGCCACCCCTCTGGCGTTTAAGTACTACAATCCTGATGAAGTGATCTTAGGCAAGCCTATGAAGGAGCAGCTTAAGTTTGCGCTTTCCTGGTGGCACACAATGGGCGGTGACGGTACAGATATGTTCGGCGTAGGCACAGCCGACAAGACCTGGGGCGAGACTGATCCCGCCGCAAGAGCTAAGGCAAAGGTAGACGCAGCTTTCGAGATCATGGACAAGCTTTCAATCGAGTATTTCTGTTTCCATGACCGTGACCTTTCACCTGAGTACGGCAGTCTGGCTGAGACCAATGCT
>CAMNFW010000229.1 GCA_946537565.1 uncultured Ruminococcus sp.
CCGTTGTCATAACAATTCCTCCTTATAATTAGGGGCAGTACTATTGACCTGCTCCGGCTAATGTAATATAATAAATGTATGAAGCGGTGTGCCTTCAACGGGCACCACCGATATTAACAACCATAAAGCTCCTTGAATTTGTCGTAGAGCGGCGTCTCGACGAAGTTGACAACTCTGCCCTTAATAGTGAGAGCTTCATTCTCGCCAGTCTCCTTATTGTAGCCGTCAAATTCAAGGATTGTGTCGCCAGCCTTGAACTTGTTGAAGCCAGCATCAACAGCGTTGCTGTAGCCGAGCTTCTGCGCCACTCTGTCCTCAGACTTGCCAGGACGGCAGAAGCTCTTCATATTAGCCTGCTTCATAACGTCAAGGTGTGAGCTGCCCTGATTATAGTAATCCTGTGTAGCTCCTATCAGAGCACTATGGTACTTACGTCCCTGCTTAACGAGCGTCTGGAGCGGAGAACCTGTGCTGAAATCCTGATCGATAAGCTCATCTATTGCAATAGAAAGAAATCCTGCATCGTGCGACATCTGCCAGTTGAACAGCGAGCCAACCATCATATCGAGAAGCTGATGAGTACTGTCGCCCACCTCATTGCCGAGGTTGATAACAATGATCTTACGTCCCTGCAAGAACAGGTCATCCCAGGTCTGCTCCTCAAATCCAACTTCGTTGATGTCATCGAGAATGGACTCAATCCTGTCTGCAATCTCAGCACCGAAATCTCCAGCGTATTCTAATTCAGAGCAAAGGTTATTCAGAGATACCGAGTATTCTTTATCCTTGAGATAGTCAGATAAGAACCCCTTCAGCTTTCGTGATGTACCCTTGTCAATGGGACCGGCAGCTGCTCTGAGAACGTTATAGATAGCCTTCTTCTTGTCCGGAAGAGTTTCACAGCCTCTCAGTGAGCCGAGATCAACAGGTATCATATCCATGCCGTAACTAGCACCGATATTGATAAAACGGAAGAGTTTCTCAACTACTTCAGGTGGAAGCATCTTCATGAGTTTTTCCTTCGTATAACTGCCGCTTACATCAAATACAACAACAATTTGACCGAGCATAAAAAGCATACAGATTATCTGAGCAATAGCCCAGCTCTTACCGGATCCGGTTTTGCCCGTGCCGAAATAAATGTTAGATTCTTCAGCTGCATAGCGAAGCATCTTGCCTGCGAATCTTCCATCTACCGTCTTAATCAACGGCAGAAAGCCTTCCCTCGGTATCTCATCGTACTTGAACAGGTTTGCCTCCTTGTCAAGCAAGTCAAATCTGAGCTTATTCTCCTGCGTAAGCAGCTTATAGCTTATTGCGTGAACATATAAAGGATAAGGTGTGCCGTCAGAAGAGATAGCTGCTATGCGAATACTTTTCTCGTCTTTTGCGTTGTGCGGAAGATATCCTCCGCTGTAAAGAGCAGCAGTCAGGCTATCTGTATCAGCGATAGAGGTCATTTCATCCTTAGCAATGTCAAAGCTGTCAGCCGTTTCCACATAGATTCGGCGTTCATCCTTATCAACTACTATCGTGTGACTGCCCTTATTAAACGGAGTTGTCTCCTCCTTCATGATTAAGCGGTAACAGCCCTCATCGATCTTCTGGTTGAGAATCTTGCCGTACTCTGAACATATAGTGTCGTTCAAAGGCTGGATGTCCTGCTCCTGCGAGCAGAGCCAATCCTCAATATATTTTTCAATATCCGGACTTAAGAGTGGCGAATACCACTCATTATACATTCTCTTTTCTGTCAAGAGCATGATGTAGGTGTTGTATTTTGAGCGTGGTATTCTATCAGGAATATTGTTACGAACCTCGTCAACATTGGAATTGAATACTTTTATGAAATCTCCGCTTTTGCCTCCTCGCTCGGTTCTTTCTATCAGATTTGCTTCAAGACGCTTGAGAGCCGTCTTATACGCTTCAGCTGAGTATTCAACGGAAGTATCTTCAAACTCAAGAACACAACGTAGTTCCTTGGGTATGTACAGGTCTGCATATCCGGATATGAGTGCGGAGATGTGATGCACCCATTGCTATTATCAGTAGCTCCAGCAACATCGCTAATCATCAAATCATAGCCCTTCTCAGCCTTTTTTACTTGATCGGCAGCATATATATCAATAGCGATCACCATGCCGTCGTTGCCATTCTCAATATCAAACTTAAGAGGTTTAATATTTGGACCTATCGGCGGTGCGTCCAGTGAATCATAGCGGGTATTCTTCAGCATAGCTACTGACAGCGCAACAGGAACTTCGGTCGATGGTTTTACAATCAAGGTGTTATCTGCGTAAACATCCTTCTTAGCGAAGAACGACTGATGCCAACTCCCAAATCTGTACAGAAGCAGGAGCTGAAAATCTTTATTTCCTGTAAACAGCGGCGCTAATATCGGAGTCATATTCTCATTAACCTGTGTTGAATTACATACCGGGAACTGTCTGTTACGCACTCCTGCTGTCAGAAATGGTCTAACTTCGTCACGAAGCATTCTCGGTGGTGAAAACCTTGTCTTTCCGTCCTTGTTCTTGGATAACCCCTGTATCGAACCGAAGTATTCAAGCGTTTTCGGATTTGGTTCTCTTGTATACTTTGACAGGATATAGCAAAGCAACTTTCCAATCTCTTTTGTGTCATTTGCATTTTCACCTATCAACAGCTGAAAATGCTGAGTTATTCGTTCTGGAGTATAGTCCTTACCAGGAACAACAGCTGTTGCTGCCGTAACTTCTCCTTCGCCCGGCGAATATCCAACTACAATAGTTTCAAAGCCTTCGGGACCATTGTTATAGTTTTTAACCCAATTTGTGCGGAACGTTAACAAAAATGTGATAGGCTCAATCTTACCGTTCCTCACTTTCAGCTTAAACCATGTGGTTTCACTGTCGTTGCTAACGTAAATATCCTGATTCAGATGTGCAATAAAATCCGGATTACGCAGAAGGTCTGCCATGCTGTTGAACTTTCCGGAAATCTTGTGAAGATTTTTGTCAAACATCGTCAGCGACAGTCCGAGACGTTTCTGAACATCCGCCAATTCTACTGCTGTTTGCAAAGCAGGATTTGTAACAGGCTTGGTAGAACTAACGTCTGGAAATAATTCCTCTGCTAATACTATACACTTGAGGAGTCTGAGAAAAAGGCTTTGGTTAAGTTATGTGAATTGATAAAAACGGATTTGCGAAGGGTAAAGCAACAGACTGACAAAATTTGTGATAAGAAGCATGAACTAAACAACCTTACCACATCCGAAGCCAATGAACGTTGGAAACCTCATCTTGAATCCGATATTAGATCATCCGAAAAACGTTTTAACGAAGAATTCCCTAAATTAGAAAAGCTTTGTTCTGACTTGGTTATATTACTCAAGCCTAAAGCAGAGATGGATGCAGAGTTTACTAAACTTATATCATTTGCGAACAACATCGGAAATGATGAATATAAAATAACATGTCCTGATGAGTTTAAGTACAATGCTTTCAATTTAATGATCTCAAACTTCAAGGAGTCTATTAAACGAACGCTTCGTGTAATAGATAAACTGTAAATAGTCTGTGTATCAATAGCCCATGGTCTATTGAAAGATGATTGGAGCCGGTTCCCCGGCTCCGTCT
>CAMNFW010000230.1 GCA_946537565.1 uncultured Ruminococcus sp.
TCGGATTCGGCGAGGATAAGAGAGTCGATGTCGGAAGAAGTATAAGTATTGAGAGCAGTTTCAAAAGCTTTGGAGATCTGTTCTTCTGTCAGGCCAGTGTTAAAGGTATCGGGGATTGGCATATTATCATCCTTTCTTGTAAAGCAAAAATTTTCCAGTGCTGTCAGTAAGAAGTTTGCCGTCGGCAGAAGCGACAGGAGTTGCAACTATTATGGGAAACGCAAATTCCAGCAGCTCATTTTCAACAGCAGCAACTCGTTTGTCTTCGATATCTCTGCCAGTGGAGATCGTGCTGCCAAAAAAAGCCGGACGGACAAATGATTTTTCAACATTCCCTAATGTCATCGAAAGAATACTGCCAGTAAGCTCATCTTTTTTGATATAGGTAATTTTCTGAGTAGTGTTAATGTCAAGCTCCGGGCAGTAAATGGTGCCGCTGTCGCCGTAGTTATAGTTCTGGAGGTCACGAAATCCGTCATATCTTGGGTCAGGGGGAAGAGCAGCAAGCGGTACCTTGTAAGTTACCGAGGGAACGTTCACTGTAAGCCAGTAAGCCATACCGTCAGCAATGAGCCTGTCCATGTTGTGTTCCTGGTAGTTAAACTGAACCATTCGATGTACCGGGTGATGAACAGCCCATGCCATTGTAGGAGTATACGAGACTGCCCATAATGCCCCGAAATTATCAAAACACCAAAGATCTGTGCAATAATCAGAATAATCAACAACCTGGGTAATTCCCTCCATATCCAGGGAATAACGTATATTGAAAGCATTAGTTTTAGAGTACTGCATCTGCTTGTTTATCGAAAAATAGAAATTATCACGGTAAAGCTCACCGCCATACTTATTCTTCATGCAGTTGTCAACGCCTACAAATGCGCCCCAGAGGGTTGTGTTCACGAAGCTGTCCGGCGGCTGAATGGTGTCGATATCGGAATAGCCTTCAAATTTATACGGAGCATACGGACCTTCTGACGCTCCTTCGATTACATTTGAAAATGCAAAGTCGATGAAAGCGTTTCCGTCACCGCCTTCAAATTCAGCAAAGGTGATCAATTCATCAGCAAGATCACAGGTGATGTGTTTTGCATGAACTGTCATTGTCCTTTGCTGACCGTTTGAAGTCAGTTCCTGACGGTCGATACGGAAGATCTGACCGCTGATCAGCAGCGTATTATTGACAAGCAGAGTTTTCCATTTGCCCCAGTCGTCGATTGGGTGGACAAGCTCCACGTCCCAGCGATCGTCATCGTGTTCGGACACGCATGATGAGGGTTCAAGAATAGCAAGACCGTTGTGATCGAAACCGTTTTGCGGCTCAGAGATATCAAAGACCCTGATAACGTTTTCACGTTTCAGCGCCCATATATCCACACCTCTGATACCGGGGAGCAGTGAATGATAAGGAAAGCTCTGATTATGACTGCTGTCAATTCTCCAAAGCAAAGCCGGATAAGGCTTTGTCATGTATTTTTCAGGCATATCAATAAATGTATCGTTCGTTATTTCACCGTCTTTAATTATCCACCCAGCCGAAAAATCTACAACGCAAGAAACAATCTCTTCAACCGCAATAGAACTATCATTACTGTATCGTAAAGCAATCTTAATTTCAATAGTACTTGGAGATAACGACACATAACCGCCGGAATCACTCCATGTTCCAATATAGTCACTAAGGTTGCCATTTGAATCCCAGCCACACATAACAAACTGTAAGGCTTTGCCTGTATTGGATTCAGCTATTAGTTTCATTGTGCGATTATAGGCGGTAAAACGGGTTGAACGCAATCTTCCTGCTCTGTCATAGTCATTTCCGTTTTGATCGAAAGTGCCAGGTTCCAATGAACCTATAAGATCAACTTCTACTACAGCCATTATCAATCAACTCCTATCGGAAAGCCTATCGAAGCGAGATATTCAGCATCATGAAGCTGCTGCGAGGTCACAGCGGTCAGATAGTTTCCTATTGTTCCGCCAACCCAGTCACTGTTTACAAGAACGCTGTTTGTGACAGACTGATATGAGCCATTGGTGACGTTACCCGTAACATCAGCGTTGATAACAGATGCTTGCATCTTGCCATAACTGCCGCCGAGACTGAGCGATGAAAATTCGCCTTCCAACAGCGAGTTCTGCAAAGCAAGCTTACTGACAGCCTTGTAACCAGTTATCTTAAAGTGACAGTTTTTAAGAACCGCATAGCTGTTCCAGTTTCCGCTCATGAACGTGCCGCCGTTATGCCTGAAATTCAGTCCACAGTGTTCAAAAGAAGGACTGCTTCTGCTGTCACCAAAAAGCTGCCCACCCTGTAAAATGCCTGAAAAAGTGCAGTCTTTGAATGTGGGGTTACACATGAAAATTCTACCACCGGTCATGACATACATATCAGCGAAATTGACATTGCTGATCGTTGCGCTGCCGCTGGTAAAAACATCTCTTTCACTGGTAAGGTTTTTTATCGTATGACCACTGCCGTCAAGGTCAGAGTTTACGCTGATAGAAGAACCGGAATAGCCTTCTGGATATTCATCATTAAGGTCAATGTCATTGTCAAGAATGACTGTATTTCCTGTCTCTGCGATTGCAGCTGCAAGCTCAGCGAATGTAGTTACATGAATTTCCATTACAGCCACCTCTCTCTCACGTTTATAGACATTTCCGAAACGCTTCCGGAATGCTTGATATAATTTTTCCCAGTATGAAGCAGCGGAAAGTCATTGTATGTCAACTGATTGATCGAGCGTTTGCTGTCACCGTCCAGATAGTACGCAACCTGAGCTGCACAGTCGATGATTATTTCTTTTCCTGCAAGCTCAGATGTAAGCTTAAGGATAAAATCAGCACCATTGACGGTTACAGTGACATCGCCTGAGCCTTTGAATCTTATCTCCGGCTCAGACCATATACTGCCTGGATTCTCCACCTCTGCATAGTCAGAAGCTGACGTAAGATCGGCAGTTGTAGGTGAAACCGCATAGGCGAAGGGCAGAGCAGTGACATTTATCGTCAGTTCAGCCATAAGCAGAGCGACCGCCTCCGGAACAAGAGGCTGAACGTATACATTCAGATACTCGTCAGGAGCGGTTGAAATGATCAGTCTGCCGAAGCCGTTGATAGTCTGAAAAATTCTGCGGACGTTTTCCGGAGAAGCGTCCTCAATAACAGTCTGAATACTGAATTCAGCGTTCATATATGATCTTGACTGCTGCATCAGCCGTGAAGCAGCTCCCGGACGTTCAGTCTCAGAAACATCTCTTGCCCAGGAAGGGCGGACAACAGGTCTTGTAATCATGAGACCGAGCTCCCGGCTGTCAGTCCCTTCAAAGAAAAAATAACTCATTTAAGCCCCTTTCCCGTATCGACGAATTTTTCTTCCAGAGCAAGGCGTTCAGCCAGCCGTGAAACATCGTAATCGCTGGAAACTTTAGCGTTTACTGTTATGTATTTATTGATGATCGTAGTTCCCTGCTCAGAGCCAGCGGAAGTATTTCTTGCGGTTCTGCTGAGAGGGGTTACTTTGATGCCGCCGTTCATTACCTCCAGAAGCTCAGGACCTGCTTCTGCTACAACAGCCTTGTTTCCCATGCCGATAAATCCGCCGG
>CAMNFW010000231.1 GCA_946537565.1 uncultured Ruminococcus sp.
CATAACCCTGGTATATATAGATAATTGCACATAAAAATCAATCTAAAACCTTGCGCTGTCCGAAAAAAATGATCTGTACAGTTAGCTTTCAGCTGTGCAAACCAAAAACCGGAATATGAATCATAAAAAATACTATCTGCCATATCATCTGTCACTATTCTTTTTGCGTTATTTCAGGAATTTTTCACTGAATTTTCATATTGGTGCTGTAGAATACAATCATAGAGAAAAAAGTATGAAAATGGAATTGGGAATAACTGAAAGTGGTGAAGATATGACTATTAGCAGCTTCAAGAAAACTTTGGCATTCCTGATATCAGCAGCTTCATTTGCAGCAATGGCTGCGGGCTGCAGCGATTCATCTTCCTCAGCGCTGAGTGAAAGCAGCTCCTCTGCTGTTGAAGAAACTACACAAGAAGATACTACAAGCTCAGACAAGGAATACAGCTCTTCCGAGATCGAAGCAGAAACCTTGTCCAATAAAAAAACTGCTGTCAGTGATCTCTTCTCTTCAAGAGACCTGAACCCCGATTATTCCGAAATTACCGCAAGTATAAAGCTTAACGGCGATTCCGCTGGAATAGACGGTGACGGTGCAAAGGCTGACGGCTCTGTAATAACTATTTCTAAAGAAGGTGTTTACTATATCACCGGCACTCTTAATGACGGTCAGATAATTGTAAATGCCGATAAAGCAAAAGTCCAGCTTGTTCTGGATAATGCTGATATAACCTGCAAGACTTCAGCTCCGGTTTATGGAGTTGATTCTGATAAAATATTCATCACCCTTGCTGAGGGCAGCGAGAATACTCTCACTGATGCCGAAAGCTATACCTACGCTGAGGATTCAGCTGCCGAGCCGGACGCTTGTATTTTCAGCTTCGACAGCCTGACTATCAACGGCTCAGGAAAGCTTACTGTTAATGCTAACTATAAGGACGGCATTAAAAGCAATGACGATGTTGTTATCACTGACGGAGATATCACAATAAATTCTGCTGCAAACGGTATCAAAGGAAAAGACTATGTGGCTGTTTGTGACGGCAATATCAATATAACCTCCGGCACAGACGGAATAAAGTCATCTAATTCAGAAGATGAAGGCATGGGCTTTGTTTACATCGAAGGCGGAAGCTTTGTAATAAACGCTGGAAATGACGGTATTCAGGCTGAGACCGAGCTGATTATTGCTGACGGCAAGTTCGACATTATATCCGGCGGCGGCAGTGAAAACTCCACTAAAGTCCACACAGATGATATGATGGGCGGCGGAATGATGGGCGGTCAAGGCGGCGGCTTCGGCAGAAGAGGCGAAGACTTTGGCTCAGAGAATTTCAGCTCTGAAAATATGACACCTTCTGACGGAAGCTTTCCTTTCGGAAATGATCAGTCAGCTGACACCGCTTCATTTACTCAGCTTGCCTTCACTCAGCTCACTGAAACTGAAACCGATGACGAAACTTCAACCAGTACAAAAGGTCTTAAGGGCGGAGCTTCCGTTGAAATTAACGGCGGAACAATATCCGTTGATTCAGCTGATGATGCAGTTCATTCAAACGGCACCCTTGCTATATGCGGCGGAAATCTTACTCTTACATCCGGTGATGACGGTTTAAACGCTGACACCGATGTTACAGTATCAGGCGGCGAAGTATATATCACTAAATCCTATGAAGGAATAGAAGCCGGCACAATTAATATCACAGGCGGTCTTGTTGACGTAACATCATCTGATGACGGATTCAATGCTAGTGATGGAACACCGCAGGGTGCAATGGGAAATTTTTCCAGCGGAGTTGTGCTGAATATCAGCGGCGGAATTGTTTACGTTGACGCAGGCGGTGACGGTCTTGATTCCAATGGTAAAATGACAATAAGCGGCGGCACAGTTATCGTAAACGGTCCCACCAACAGCGGTAACAGCGCACTTGATTCCAATGGCGGAATTGAAGTAACAGGCGGAGTTATTGTTGCAGCAGGAATGTCAGGAATGGCAGAATATCCCGACAGCAGTTCAGCGCAGAATTCTGTTTCATGCACCTTCGACAGCACTCTGGCCGGCGGAACAATGGTAACTGTAACTGATTCAGAGGGCAAAGAAATATTAAGCTTCACCCCAAATAAAAATTACAACAATATCGTGATAAGCACGCCTGATCTCAAAACTGGCGAAACTTACACTATTTATACAGGCGGAACATCTTCCTCAGATGAAAAATACGGTCTCTATGTTACCGGCGGCTATAACAGCGACGGAACAGAAGCCGGCAGCTTTACAGTTGACAGTGCAATATCATTTATCGGCACACAGTCCATGATGGGCGGCGGCGGAATGATGGGCGGTCACGGCGGCGGCTTTGGCGGAGAATTCGGAACAGGTGAGGAATTTGACCCAGAAACCATGACACCTCCTGACGGATTTGGCGGCGGCGGTATGACACCTCCAGGTGGATTTGGCGGCTTCTGATAACAAAGCAATCTCCAAAACTTTTCATATAAACCACCCTTAAAGGAAACAGCAGCTCTCAATGGCTGCTGTTTTCTTTTTCCATATAATAATCGGTGGTACTGATCAGAACATAAGTCTTATCTTTAATACTATCATCGAAGCCGAAATACTCACACACGGGAGTAAAATAATCAGCATATTCAGCTGAAATAGAGTCCGAAGAATCGCCTTCTTCCTTGTAATCATCAGACGAGATAAAATAAATATAATCCGCAGCAAACTGCTGATAAGGCAGACGAATAAGCTTCAAGCCTCTTCCGCCTTCATCAAGCTGCTGTTTAATGTAATTAACACGCAGAATATCTACAAGTTTATTTGAAACAGAAACATAAGAGTAATAGAAACAGAAACTTCCAACCAGTAAAACTGAAAATGATTTCAGAACTGATGCAAAACTGAAATTGATCTCAGATACAGCACACATTAAAAGCCTTCCACCAGCCAGCGACCAGAACACATATGAACAGAAAAAACATCTGGGTGTAACGGGATTTACCGCAATAAACGGCGCAGTAACAAGAACGGAGCATAGAACAAAGGCAGTAAAATGAATAAAATCATTTTTTTCGATTATATAGAAAGCAGTGTAAAGAAGAGCGATAATATAAAGAAAAGTCAGCGCAGTTTCAATAGCCTTGATCTTAAGGTCAGCAGTGAAAGGAACGAAGTCATTGATATAAGTTACGCAGAAAGAATAAACAGCAAATACAGCAATTATTCCAAGAAGAAACCGTCCATATTTAGGTTCTTCATGATCAGCTGAGCCGAATTTTTTCATATAAAGAAAAATTGATGAGACAGCAATGGCAGCATGAATTACGGTGAATTCCCTTGTGAAAAAAGGAATGATCTCCGAGTATATCTTCATGAACATATCGCTGAATGAAATTTCGACATGGCGGAAGCCATTTGGGTCAATGTTTTTTCCTCCGAAAATAGTGGAATAGACATTGTTTGAAAACATGAAAGCATTTCCGACTACAGCGCCGAGGAGATAAGTAATATTAGAAATATGAACTTTTTTCAGTTTAACAGCAGAAAAAATTATAATTAAAAAAGCAAAAATATCACATAAAATCGTTATAT
>CAMNFW010000232.1 GCA_946537565.1 uncultured Ruminococcus sp.
TCACTGCGATGATCTGCTTTCTTGTTTTCATGGTCATCATTCTCCTTTACATTGAAATAGATTTTCCGTGGACGCTTTTGGCGTTCTGTCTATAGGTTACGCAGGGATTTTTCAAAAAACGGGGTCGGAGAAAAAATTTTTTGAAATTTTTGAATGTTCTCTCCCGCACCGGGCGGATACAAAGATCTGCACCTTCAGTTTTTCCTTATTCAGCAGGACCGCACGGAAAAGCGCCCTGTCAGGCAGGGCGCTTTTTCGTTAGGGCAATACCGCACAGAGCTGGCGGTGCAGATACGCAGTCAGATTTTTCGTCAGATTGTATGAAAATGACGCCGCTGGGCTGACGCCCAGCAAGGAGTTTTCGTGCAAGATGACGGAAAATATGCAAGTAGATGCGCTGCCAAGCCATCAGGCGGGCTTTGTGCGGTGTTGCCTTAAAGTAATAACTGTATAAACGAAGTGCCGTCTCAAAAGGCGTCACAGTTCATTTCAGCACGTCCGAGCAGATCATATCTATCTTTAATTTCTGGTCAGAGATCTGTTAATGCAGCAGATCAAATAGTCCCGAACGAATTATTTGTTATTGTTCTCTTTCATACTGCATCCTCCCTTATGAAATAATTCTATCATAATTGCTTGACAATATGAATTTGATAATATACAATAATTATTGTATAGAGAAATACTACGATAAGTACAGAACTATCGGTCTGAAGATCAGCTATTACCGCAAACTTCGCGGCATGACTCAGGAGCAGCTTGCTGAAAAAATCGAGAAGAATCTTGCTTTTATCGGAGCTGTAGAGGCTCCGAATGTGAACAGGGCAGCCTCGCTTGATACCCTGTTTGACATTGCCGAGGCACTTGATATTCCGGCATACAAGTTTTTGGTAGATGACGAATAACAAAAACGCCGCCCATTGGGCGGCAAAGGTCAACGGTTATTCTGATTTGCTCAGTGCTGAGCCGGGTCATAGGCAATTGACCCATCATCGGTGTACACATAATATCCGACAGGGCAGTTATTGACCGCAGCCTGCAATTCTGTATATTCTCCGATCTGTCCTGACTGATCTTCCCACGAAGACCGGATAACGTATTTTTCAGAATTGTTTATCTCAAAGCCGATAGTGCTGCCAGCCGACGCCTGCTTCAGTTCTTCTGCAACTTTTTCTGCTGCGTCAACGATCTGAGCCGGCGAAGGCAGATCAATTATCAGCGTGATCTTCTTGTTATAATTGGCAGCTCCGAAGATCAAAGTCCCGGATAACAGTAATGCCGCTGTTTTCAGTTTCATATTCAGCACTCCTTCCGTCAGCTGTATTTTCTGCTTTTAGTATAACACCCACGGACAAGGAATGCAAACACACTTTCACTACAAAAAATTACATTATTCTCTAATAATATGTATGGGAAGGAGAACGATATGAAGATCACCATGAATCGTATCAGAGAACTGCTCTTCTCCGGAAATTCTGCGTACTGCAAATGGAATAAAAAAGACGGCAGCTCTTCATGCGACCAGTTTATTGAGATCATCTTTGGCTTTCTTGATACAAAAGAGGAAACAAAAAAATCATTTCAGCAACTCCTGAACAGTGAGACCTCCCACGACAATTTTTGCAGAGGCAGATTGAGAAGTGACGGATATTATCCTGTAAAAGCTGTAAATGAGTTCATTTATAAGGACCTCATGAGACACAAGGCTTCTCCGGAAAGCTCCTTTACGATCTCGGAACTGCAAAGCGCTTATAATTATCTTTCGGAGGAATTCTCAGAAAAGCTGACTCCAAAAAGCTATATCTTCTCCGAGCTGCTGACTCTACAGAATTGCTTCGATTCTCAAGCATTTTATAAGCATATCAGGGATTGTCTGGAAGAAAACAAATTCGAGAGCGTTCTTGCTTGGCTGACCATAATTGCTGTATTTCCACAGATAACATCGGTCACTGAGAAAAAGCCGGATTTCCTGAAACTGATCTTAAGTGAACTGTTTCCTGATAATAACGAAACGAATAATATCCCCTCTCTGCATGAAGCTTATGATGAATTTCTGAGGGAAAAACTCGCTGCTGATGACAGGATCGAAGAACTTATCGTAGCCCGAAATCACGGCATCCGTGACCTTATGGACCAAAACCGGCTGTCTCTTCTGAAAGCTCTGATAGACCGGGCTGACACTGTCCGGATAATAATAACAGAGCCGGTTGCCGGTGAAGCATTTGCAGCACATATCCGAAAAAAGGAAGGCTTGTATCTGTCAAGCTACATTCCTCCGGCTGTAATGTGGAAGGATCTCTGCGGACAATATCCCGGAAAGGTATCCCTGCGTTTTTCCCCGACGCCGGTAATACACCAGTATACTGAGATTCGCTGTTCATCATCAGCCTGTACCGAGAGCTTTGTGGGAATGTATGCTTACGGCGGATCGGCTTTTGATAACTGTCCGTATCTGCGGCTGAGCAGCAAAAATAAATACTATCAGGTATTCCAGACAGAAGCAGAACATTTATGGAAGATCTCTCAGTCCGACCCGTCAATAATACCAGGATCTGAACATCAGATCAGGAGCTCTGAGGAATTCATAAAAGCCGGCATAGAGCAATGTGCCGAAAGGATCGACCTTGCTTTCCACGCCGGAGCAGAGTGGCTCATGATAGATTCAAAGCTGGATATTATCGCTGAGATCATTGAGAAAAAAATACCATGCAGGATATTAATAAATGACGAAGAATCAGTTAAAAACATAATTCCACACATGAGATCCGCAAACAAGGCGTATGTCGGGATAGCACAGAATATCAGACAATGGAGGGAATTCCAGAGCAAACACCCGGATATTATCCAGGTAAGGATCTCTCAGATACCTGTCCTCCATGCGTTCTATCACACCTGGAGCCCTGCTGCTCCGTTGATATACCTTTCCTATTATTCCTACGACAACGCAACCATGCACAAAAACTATTCACAGATATTTGATCAGAGTTCAGCATATTATGACCTGTATACCAACGAGTTTGAGTATTTATGGGAAAATGGCAGCCTGATCTGACCGCGTTTTCACAGCCCTATCGCTCTCCCCTTCCCGGGAGAGCTTTTTTCTGTAAACACAACAAGTCCCCGGACTTCTGTCCAGGGACTTGCAGCTGAAAATCTATTGTACGCCGAATCGGTGTAGTGTTTCAAATTAAGTTCAGTTTGACTTCTTCTTCAGTGTGAATGCTACTGCTACTGCTGCGATTGCCAGACCAGCTACAGGGATCGCAGGAATTGCAACTCCGGTCTTTGGGGAACCGTTCTTATTTGTAGTTGTCTTTGCAACTGCGGTCGTTGTAGCCTTGGACTGTGCTGTTGTAACAGCAGCGGTCGTGCCTGAGAACGAGCCGTCCTCATTGTAAGCTGCATACTCGTCAACGTGGAAATATTTCACGGGAGCGTTTACGTTGTCAATCTCACGAACGCCTATCCTCCAGAAGTATTCGTTTGCGTTCTGAACCCACTCAGTGCTTACGATGATGTATGTTTTACCGTCCAGGCCAGCGGAAGCCAGTGCGTTTTCACCGGCAGCCTGCTCCTGCTTCTTGAAAGCCTCGG
>CAMNFW010000233.1 GCA_946537565.1 uncultured Ruminococcus sp.
AGCTCCTTGTCAAATGTCCCTGCCAGTCCTATTGGCTGAGGAAATACTGTGGAATAATGCTCCGGCTCTCTTCCTACAAATCCTCTTGCCGCTTCTGTGCCTATATAAAACTCCTTTAGTCCCAGTCTTTCCACCGGGTGCTGATGTGTAGAGAGCAGACCCATTTTCTCTTTCAGCGTCATTTCACTGATCATTTTATCTGCCCTCTCACGCATACTATCTTTTTTTATCATCTGAACCTCCCAATGATTTTTTCACATTTTCAAGTGCGTCATATATTTTATGATATATGACCTGATTGGGATAATACCGATAATCCGCAAATATGCTTATCCCGTTTCTGTAAAAATGCTCCAGAATCGCAGCTGCACAGCCTGCGCTTCTGCTTTGTCCATAATCACACTGACATATTATGTCCATTCCGCTGCTGTAGGCTTCATAGATGAACCTTGCCGTTTTTTCTGCATCAGGGAAATATGTCTCATAGGTAAGTCCCTTTTCAGGAAGATAGTCCAGGTCAAGATCCTCCGCTTCACAATACTCAACTTTTATCTCACTGCCGTAATCAAGCCTTGCATAGCCTTTTTTGCAGCTGCTGAGCGGATCATGGAAGCTGATAACCGCTGTATTCTCAGGAAAACAGTTTTCTGACAGCAGCTTCTGTGAATCTCTTCTTGAAATTATCGTTACCTTCATTTTTTCCTCCATTGCCTGGAAATGCTGAATAGTTTTTCTGCTGTGACCCGTCCGGGTCAGCCGGATTTTTTCTTAATAATATCATATTTTTATTACAATGTCAATCAGTCCCGGAAATATACGGCAGCAACTACAAAGCCTTCAGGTATGCCTGCGCTGTGCTGCCATTGCTTTTAAAATATAAAAAGCCCCCGTATCTGCCGATCACTCAGCAAATACGGAAGCTTCACCTTGTGTTCAGCTCCCGGAAAAATGATATTTCCAGCTGCTGATATTATCTGCCTGAGCTGCTGTATCTTTTACAGAACAGGCTTCTCTACATTATCATAATCAAAATAATACTTCATTGCAAGCTCATCATTGCCTATCATTTGCAGCATACCGCCTGTTTCCCAGCGCAGTATCTCGCTCCACAGGTAAACGTCATTCTCGATCTGACATGAACAGTTTGATATTACATGAATCTCCGGTGTCTGCTTTTCAGATGCTGACTTCATAAATGCTGACTCAAAAAGCAGCGATCCCCATGCTATATGATAGCTGCTGCTTATCAGTACAACTGAATCCACCTGCGGATAATCCTTAAGCAGGATATCATAGGAATTGCTGGCATTTTCTGCTGTAGTATGAGATTTGTCCTCAATGATAAGCCGGTCTTCATCAAGTCCGTGTTCAAGCATCCACTCGCCCATTAGTCCGCCTTCTGTAACGTCAGGATTATTCTTTGCAGTACCGCCTCCGGTGCAGATAACATAAGCATTCGGATACTGCTCCGCACAGTTAAGTGCAACGTTCAGTCTTCCGATAAGCTCGTCCTGCATTGTTCCGTCATCGTTCAGCTCAAAGCCAAGCACCGTCAGTACAAGACTGTCATCATCTGGCAATCCCTCCGGAAGCTTGTCAGTGTTCACCTCAAGCTCATTATTTGCATAATCCCAATAATCCATAATATCCGTCCAGAGTTTTCCCTGACGGCTGTCTATGCCGTTTAATTCTCCCAGCAGCTCATCGACTTTATCATCAGCCTTATCACCATAGCAGCCGTGATATGTAATGATGTCCTGAATGATCTGCGTATCTGTGCGCTGCGAGGACTGAGATGATCCTGATAAACTTCCGCAGCCTGCTGTTACAAATGTTATTAATGCGGCTGATAACAATAATCCTGCTTTTTTCATGAAATAATCTCCTTTGATAAATAATGTCACAACATCAAAAAGCTGTGTCCCCCTCAATTCCTAATCAAAGGTCCGTCAATAATAACTGCTGTATTTTCCGATCATAACATATCACCATATCAGAAAAAACTCTCGTCAGCTTCCATGATATAATAATCGTATACCATAAATTAAACCTTTTGTAAAGACATTCTGCATTATTTTAAAATATAGTCAGCCGTAATAATTGTTCCTCATGGAACAGGTGCTGCACAGTGAAACTCTCCACTGTCAGCCTTTTTCACTCCGCTGTCCCGGAATCATCTCTTCAATGCACAAAAATATACCATTGAGCCTTTGACCATGAATTCCTTAATATCATACGCCCTTTCCAGACGATTTTTCAGCATCTGAGCTGTGTCAAACGGCGGTGTGAACCACCCCTTCTTCGCAAGACTATTCCTGACCAGACTGTCTGTCACCCTTGACCTCCCTTTAACATAATAGCAGGCTATGAATTTTCCGCCCTTTTTCAGCACACGGTAAGTCTCACGGAAAGCAGCTTTTTTGTCCGGAAAGGCATGAAATCCATTCATGCTCAGAACAATGTCAAATTCCTCTTTTTTGTATGGAAGATGCCCGGCATCACCCTGAACAAGCTTGACATTTTCAAGTGCTTCAAGCCGTTCACGGGCTTGCATCAGCATTGCTTCACTGTAATCAAGACCCGTTATATCTGCATTTTTCAGCGCCTCGTATTTTTTCTGAGTGAAAACTGCTGTCCCCACCGGAACATCAAGCAGTCTTCCTGAAAAATCCTCCGGAATATATGAAAGAACCTTCTCAGCGATCTCATTATCATCAACATTGCCCCAGAACAGCCGGATATACAGCTTGCTCCACCACTTTTTCCGTGTGAGAACATCGTCGTAAATACCGCTTGACTGCTTGTAGGAGCTTGTTATATTCTGATACCGCTTCTCCTCTTTTACAGGTTTCCTCACAACACAATGCAGACGGCAGAATCCCCGCTTCTCAAAGAGCTCCAGCTGAAGTCCTGAATTTCTGCAAAGCTTATCTATATCATCTCTTCCATATATCCGGACATCTCCCTTGCCGATAAGATGTGCAAGCGGCATCTCGATGTTATTGCAGAACCACCGTACAGCTGCGGAATTCATTGTCATATCACGCAGCACAAGTCTTCCCCCTGGTCGCAGCACACGGCTGATACTGTTGAAAAAATCCTGCGGATTCGGGTAGTGATGAAAACTCTCACAGCATATCACTGCATCGAATGAATTCTCCCCAAACGGCAGATTTTCACAGTCCCCCACCACAAGCTCTACATCTTTCATATTCTTCGCTCTGGCAACCTCGATCATTTTCGGTGTAAGATCTATACCGGTGTAGTGCTTGTCCGGATATTTTTCGTGCAGCAGAGTAAGCATCGGACCTGTTCCGCAGCCGCAGTCCAGAAGGTCGGTAAAAGGCTCTTTTTCAAGCTCTGCCAGCACTTCCGGATAATCCTTTTTGCACATATTGTATACTCCTGCGTTGTCGGATTCATAAATCTCAGCAGCCTTTGTGAATTCCTTCACCGACAAGGCTTTGTATTCTTTTGCAGTCATTTCTACCTCTCCTTAAATCAAAATAATTATTGCATGAAGCTTATATAAACATACTTTATTTCAGCTTCCGAAGCTGCAATTGCGTTAGCTTTCTCTAAC
>CAMNFW010000234.1 GCA_946537565.1 uncultured Ruminococcus sp.
GATGTCAACGGACATATAACCGTTGAAATACCAGAGGATGCCGCCGCTTATGCCGCTGTTACGATGTCTTCTCCTGAAACTTCAAACGAGCCATACTACACTGGTACTATTGCCGGCGGTGACTCCTACACTTTCGATATCGAAGGCAGAGATAATACCGATGATGACTACAGAAACTATACCCTTCAGATCACTCTTACCGGCGGTGTATATGATTCCTCTGAATTCTTCGGCATCAGCTTTACAATTCCGGACGGTGATAATAACCCCGGCAGCACTGTTAACGAAACCTACAGATTTATTCTTGACGATCAGCTGAAACAGGGCTGGGATATCATCAGCAGTCAGGACGGTGTAACTGAAATAGCTGTCCACCTTAATGGCTTCCTGCTCGGTGATATAGACGGTGACAGCGCTGTGCTGGCGGCTGATGCGTCAATGGCTCTGGCAGAATACTCAAAGCTTTCCGTAGGTATCAGCGCTTCTTTCGATGAAAGACAAAAAGCAGCTGCTGACATAAATGCCGATGATGTAATAGATGCTGCTGATGCTTCATCTATACTCGCTTATTATGCACTGGCTTCAACCTCTTCTTCCCGTCCCTCATGGAACACTATTCTCCGCAAATAAAAAAATCAAGGTCACGGTTTCTGCGCCGTGACCTTTTTTTCAGCATTATTCAGTTTTGTGATCTCATATTCAATATGCTGAATCTGAACTTTCCGCATTTTCAGCATTTTCCAAACGATCATCATGCCTTTTCTGAACGGCAGCAAAAAAGAGTAATTATGCCATTTCATCTTCAAAAGCAAGCTTTCTCTTTTTCAGTATGACATTTCTGGTAAAATACAGCTTTGCCAGCTCCTCAGCAGCTTCAAAGCAGCGTTCTGCCTCTTCTCTCCTGCCCTGCTTTCCCAGTGCAAGTCCAAGCAAAGAATTTGCATCACACCGGATATTATCGCTGTCTGCTGATATATATTTCTCCATAAGCTTTCCGCAGTCCTCAAAGCCGCCATGAACAAATTTATGATAAAACCTGCCATAGTCAGCCATGAAGCTTATATGATCGGTTTTTCCGTAAAACTGTGTGAAATACTTTTCACCTTCATCATAATACCTGTCAGCCAGCTCAGTATCCTTGCTCTCGGCAGCATACTGTATCTTCAGGGCATGATAGGTAATTATAGAGGTCTGTGCTGTGACTGTATCGCTGTCATGATAAAGTCCCTGCAGATCAGCAGCATCAAGTGCAGCCTTTGCCCTGTCGAGCTTTCCTTCTTCTATGTAATAGTTGGCAAGAAGTTCTGAATATATGTTGGTATAATTAGAATAGACAGATTTTTTTCTGCAAACGTCCAGCTGTATTTCCATTTCCGAAATCACTCCGCTGGAAAAGCCTTCCGTCCTGAATCTCTTCATAAGATCAATATGTATGCGGCGCTGCTTATTGAAAAACAGCGGAAATATCACATAAATAAGAATTATATCCAAAGGCAGCGCTGCTATCGCTGATATTATCAGACATTTTATTATGAACATCGGCAGCGTCATGCCGCTTCTCGGAATCACAAAAAGAATAATAATAAACAGAAATAAAAACACAACTCTCCACCATACCGTTATGGCTCTGAATCTCAGCTTCCAGTCTATTATTTTTTTATTCTTTGGCTTATCGCTCATTTTAATGCCTCCGGATTCATTCTCCTTCTATGTCAATAACCACAAACTCTGAAAAAGTTCCTGTCTTAAAGGGTATCGCCCAGCCTGATATTCCGCTGGTAACAATAAACTCTGTGTTTTCCCTTTGTTCATAGCCGTATACCCGGTCATTTGCTTTCATAAGCAGACCTATCTGTCCTGCCGGGAAAATATGTCCGCCGTGGGTGTGTCCGGAAAGCACAAGATCAACCCCGGACGCTGCTTCTTCATCATAAGCATTCGGCTGATGATCAAGAACTATGGTATACTTATCCCTGTCAAGCTCAGCAGTAAGCTCTGCCATGTCAGCTCTTCCGCCGCTGCGCTGCTCCTCAGATTTATCCTGTCTGCCAAGAATATAGAAGCTGTCATTTACAAGAATGCTCTCGTCTTCAAGTATCACCACATTGTTCTTTTCAAGCTCTTTTCTCAGATCATCAGAGGTGAAATCCCTGTAGCCTTCATAATAGCCTTTATCGTGATTGCCGAAAATAAAGTATACTCCGTATGCTGTATCCAGCTCTCCCAATGCTTCGCAGGCTCTGACCATGTCCTCACGCTCGCTGTCATCGTCAACAAAATCCCCTGCTATCAGCACCACATCCGGCTTCGTCTGCTGTACACGCTGCATCTGCTCCGCAAAATCCTCTCCGTCCAGAGTTATACCCAGATGAGAGTCTGCTATAAGCACTGCCCTCATATCATCTATATCCTTCGTGGTCCTGATCTGATAATCAGTTATGAATACATGATGTGCAAGATACCAGCCTATCGAAAGATATACCGCTGTTATCAGAATTGCACACAAACCTTCATAGTTTTTCTTCCGCTCTGTTTTCCGGACTCTCCTTATAAACCATGCTGTTATATCACAGCCCAGCCAGAAAAAGAACAGGTGTATCAGCACAACCATCACTGACCATACATTTATAAACCCGAAAAGTCCTGCAAGCAGCAGAAGTCCCGCTGAAGCCAGCCATGAAAGCTTACGATGCTTCTCCCCAAGCTTTTCAATGAAGCTGAAACGGTGTATTCTCGAAACAAGATATACTGCTCCGCCGCCTGAGCAGAGCAGTACAGCTCCAAATATCGCTATCCACATATATTTACTTTATTGCATTTTTTATTGCAGCAAGAAGCTCATCATAGGTCTCAAAAGCCGGCAGCTCAGGATTATCAGCCTTGATCTGTTCTGTACTCTTGAATAAGAATCCAGCCTTGCTTGCCTTTATCATACCGAGATCATTATAGCTGTCACCGCTGGCGATCGTATCATAGCCAATGGACTGCAAAGCCTTAACTGTTGTCAGCTTAGACTGTTCACAGCGCATCTTAAAGCCTGTTATCTCACCGTTTTCAGCAACCTCAAGAGTGTTGCAGAATATTGTCGGCATACCCAGCTTCTTCATAAGAGGTGCTGCAAACTGTGTGAAGGTATCAGAAATAATAATAACCTGGCACAGTGAACGAAGCTCGTCCAGAAATTCCTTTGCACCCGGCATAGGATCTATTTTTGCAATAGTCTCCTGTATCTCCTTAAGACCGAGACCATGCTCTTTAAGTATACCCAGTCTCCAGTTCATGAGCTTGTCATAATCAGGCTCATCACGGGTAGTCTTTTTCAGCTCCGGGATTCCGCTGGCTTCTGCAAAAGCGATCCATATCTCCGGCACAAGCACTCCTTCAAGGTCAAGACAAGTAATATACATATTTTTTTCCTCCAGATATTTATTTATAACAATAGTTATACCTTTATTATACAACATATCAGTTTTTTTGTAAAGAGGATTTTTAACGCCGGTCAAAAAAATACCTCCGCTTATAGGTTAATGCCATTAAGCTAAGAAAAAGCAAAATAGTCACAGGAATCAGAAATGATCCT
>CAMNFW010000235.1 GCA_946537565.1 uncultured Ruminococcus sp.
GAACGGCTGACGGAGTTCAAGTTTGCATATGGAGCATTTCTTGAAGCGGTAAGAGCCGGTGTAAAAAAGTTTTTTCCGGACACAGACAGTGAGAGCTTTATTTTCGTATTTTTCCCGTTTTTATTTGGAGTGTATCCATATTCCGTGGCAACAGAAAAGCAGCTTCGTGCCATGCGTGAAGCGAAAATAGACTTTAAGATGCACAGCATATATGAGATCATTTATTCCTGTGTAATCCAGCTTTTAGGAGGTACAAAATGAAATATACAAAACTTGGAAATTCAGAGCTTAATGTATCGAGGATATGTATGGGCTGTATGGGATTTGGAGATGCCGGAAAAGGTCAGCATTCCTGGACATTGGACGAGGAGCATTCCCGTGAGATAATAAAGCGTGGACTGGAGCTGGGCGTGAATTTTTACGATACAGCGATAGGCTATCAGTCCGGAACGAGCGAGCAGTATGTAGGAAGAGCATTGCGGGATCTTGCAAAGCGTGACGAGGTGGTTGTTGCGACGAAGTTTCTGCCGAGAACACCGGCGGATATTGAAGCCGGAATAACAGGTCAGCAGCATATTGAGCGAATGATAAACAAGAGCCTTGAAAATCTTGGAATGGATCATGTTGATCTTTACATTTATCATATGTGGGACTGGAACACACCGGTTTATGATATACTTGAAGGGCTGAACAACATTGTTAAAGCCGGAAAAGCACGCTATATCGGTATCTCAAACTGTTATGCCTGGCAGCTTGCAAAGGCAAATGCTTTAGCTGAAAAAGAGGGATTTGCGAAGTTCATATCAGTGCAGGGGCATTACAATCTTATCTTCCGTGAGGAGGAACGTGAAATGGCAATGCTATGCGCTGAGGACAACATTGCTATGACACCCTACAGCGCACTGGCAAGCGGCAGACTTGCCCGTCTTCCTGGCGAGACCTCAAAGCGTGCAGAAGAGGATTCATATGCAAAATTCAAATACGATGCAACAAAGGAGCAGGACGAGGTTATTATCAGAAGAGTTGCAGAGCTGGCTGAGAAATATGGAGTTTCCATGACAGAGATCAGCCTTGCATGGCTTCTGACAAAGGTGACATCACCAGTGGTCGGAGCGACAAAACTGCATCACATTGAGGGTGCAGCAAAAGCGGTGGAGCTGGAGCTTAAAGCTGACGAAATACGCTATCTTGAAGAACCGTATATACCTCATGCGCTGGCAGGAGTAATGGCGCAGAACAAGCCGGCAAACAAAAATGAAAAGCACGTCTGGTCCACAGGTTCACAGAAAATATAACGGAGGTAATTATTATGTTTGACAATAAGCTCACTTTGGAGAATGGCATTGAAGTGCCGCAGCTTGCACTGGGAACATGGCTGATTAGTGACAGCGATGTGTCAGCAGCAGTAAAGACAGCGATATCGCTGGGATATCGTCATATTGACACAGCGCAGGCATATGAAAATGAACGGGGCGTAGGCGAGGGAGTCCGTGAAAGCGGAATAGCCCGTGAGGAGATATTTGTGACATCAAAGGTGGCAGCAGAGCATAAGGACTATAAAACTGCATCAGCCGGAATTGACGAGACTCTTCGCAGGACAGGACTTGACTATCTTGACATGATGATAATTCATTCTCCGCAGCCGTGGAAGTATGTAAACCAGTCAGATGACCGGTTTGTTGAAGGCAACCGGGAAGCCTGGAGAGCGTTGGAGAACGCATACAAAGCAGGAAAGCTGCGGGCAATAGGTGTTTCAAATTTTCTTGAGGGAGATATTGACAGTCTTTGGGAGACCGCAGAGATCAAGCCGATGGTAAATCAGGTGCTTTGTCACATTTCAAATTCACCGCTGGAGCTTATAGATCACTGCACAGGCAAGGGAATAGTAATGGAAGCATATTCACCAGTTGCTCACGGTGAAGCGCTGAAAAATGCCGCTATTGCAGAGTTTGCAGAGAAATACAACGTCAGCATTGCACAGCTTTGCATAAGATATGACATTCAGCTGGGAATGATCGTACTTCCGAAAACTGCAAACCCGGAGCATATGAAAGAAAATGCAGAGGTCGATTTTGTGATATCGGAGGAAGATATGCAGTCGCTTAAAAATATTAAGCATATTGAAAACTATGGTGAACACAGCTTTTTCCCGGTATTTGGCGGAAAATTCTGATAAGGCTGCTGGATTGACATGATTCCGGGAAAATGATATGAACGAGAATTTCAGAATGTGAAAGGAGAAGCTATGAAAAAGATTTTTTCTATTATCCTTTCGGGATTGACACTGTTTTCGTTAACAGGTCTCCGAACAGCGGACGGAGAAACAGTTGGAGGCGTATCAGCAGTTGACGAAGCGCTGAATTATAATAAAGAAGATTTGGAAAATTTGCAGGATTATCTGCTTGCGAAGTCTTCATCGGCTGATTTGGAAGGAAAGAATTATGATCTGAACGGTGACGGCAGGTGGGACGTATTTGACCTGTGTCTGATGCGGAAAGAGGCATTGGCGCAGCTGAATGAAGCCACAGATAAAGACACGATAGTTGTATATTTCTCACGCACCGGCAATACGGAAAAAATCGCAGAATATCTTATTGACCTTAGCGGTGCGGACAGCTATGTGATACAGGCGGCAGTACCGTACACCGATGAAGATATAGCCTACAACAATTCTTCATGCCGTGCAAATCAGGAGCAGAATGACAAGAGTGTGCGCCCTGAGATAGCGGAGCCGATAGGTTCACTTGAGGGATATGACACAGTATTTCTTGGCTATCCGATATGGTGGGGAGAGGAACCCCGTATCATCGACACATTTCTTGAGAGCTATGATTTTTCCGGCAAGACAGTGATACCATTCTGCACATCTGCAAGCAGCGGAATTGTGTCAAGTGAAAAAAATATTGCAAAGCTTGTGCCTATAGGTGAACAGCTTGCAGGAAAGCGATTTTCAGCAAGTGCCGGAATTGAAGAGGTAAAAGCGTGGTATGATTCACTTGAACTGAAAAAGGAGGACAGCGAAGTGAAGATGAAAATAACGGTAAATGGACATGAGCTGAAAGCATCGTTTGCTGAAAGTGAAGCGGCACAGGAGCTGGCAGAGAAATTAAGCTCAGAGCCGGTGACTGTTACGCTGAACGAGTACGGCGGATTTGAGAAGGTGGGAAAGCTTCCGTGGGCACTGACACGAAGCGATGAAAGCATACAGACGGAGCCTGGCGATATAATGCTGTATCAGGGAAATCAGATGACGATATTTTATGATTCAAATTCGTGGAGCTACACAAAGCTGGGTCACATTGACGGCGTGACAGCGGATGAGCTTGCGGAGATATTTGGTCAGGGAGACATCACAGTAACGCTGGCAGCTGAATAACAGGGATCGACGGAATAGATCTTTAACAAGAAAAAACGGCAGGGAAGCATTTTCCTTGCCGTTTATGTTTACAAAAAAGACCGCATCTGCAAGGCGTAAAGCCAGACAGTTAAAATAATCCCCGCTGAATGAACAGTGGGGGAAAATATGTCTGGGCATAACTAAATAGATGACATATGTAAAACGGCTATTTTACGCTGTAA
>CAMNFW010000236.1 GCA_946537565.1 uncultured Ruminococcus sp.
GCGCAGAAATTCTGCTCAAAAATCTGCACATTATTTTAGTGTCAACACACCCTAAGTCAAAAGCCTCTCATCAGCTCCGGCAGTGAGAGGTTTTTTCAAAAAATAAAAGGTCGTGATCACCTATGCACTTCTTATGCAGATGCGGTTACCGGCTTCATGACTCCTCAGACCTCATTTCCTATAAGGGTACTATTATCGCCGATCAGGATATGAATGAGTTCTGGAGCCTTATCGAAAAAGCCGAAAAACCTCACGCTGAAATCTGTGATATTTTCAGCAGCTTAAACAAATTAATGATGCGCTGTATTTATCAATGCCCCAGCTGCGGCAGATTATTTATTGAAGATCAGTCCGATAATTACCAGCTTATCAGATTCACCCCCTGCATTGAGGGTGAGCCAGAACCCGATGTGAGTAAAAATCTTCTCATTTCTGCTTATGAAGAGAATTGGAAAGGCTCTATAACCGCTGAATGGTTCGACGAAAAGCCGTGGTGGTCTGAGTGCCACGGTACTATCATGCCTCAGCTTAATGTCCGCCTGGACGACCTCAAATTTGACGATTATCCGGCTTTTGAAAAACGTTTTTATGAGCTGCTTGATGATCTTAAGGCTCGGCAGCTTTTAAACTATGCTGTTCTGAAAGTCAATGGCAGGAAAATCTTCTGCTGGCAGGAATGAACAGATAATTATATTTTTTAAGGAGGATTTTTTATGAGCAAAAAAATCGTACAAACTGCTGGCAGAGATCAGCTGGGCGAGTTTTCACCTATGTTTGCCCACCTTAACGATGATGTGCTGTTCGGTGAGGTCTGGAATGAAGAGGCTATTGATGTTAAAACTAAATGTATAATCACCGTGGTCTCTCTTATGGCTTCCGGTATCACCGACAGCTCCCTTTCCTATCACCTCCAGAATGCTAAGGCTCACGGGGTTACTAAAAATGAGATCGCTGCTATAATCACTCACGCTGCTATGTATACGGGCTGGCCTAAAGGCTGGGCTGTTTTCAGGCTTGCAAAGGATATCTGGAATGATTCCGAACCGGCAATTTCAGATAAGGAGAAGTTCCAGAATGAGATCTTCTTCCCGATCGGTGAACCTAATCCCTATGGTCAGTTTTTTGTCGGTCAAAGCTATCTCGCTCCCGTTTCAACCGATCAGATACCAATTTTCAACGTTACCTTTGAGCCTGGCTGCCGCAATAACTGGCATATCCACCACGCTAATTCCGGCGGCGGTCAGATGCTGATCTGTGTCGGCGGAAGAGGTTACTATCAGGAATGGGGTAAAGATGCCGTTGAAATGACTCCAGGCTCCGTCATCAATATCCCTGCCAATGTCAAGCACTGGCATGGCGCTGCTCCTGGCTCCTGGTTCGCTCACCTTGCTGCTGAGATCCAGGGCGAGGACTCCAGCACAGAATGGTGTGAGGCTGTTTCAGATGAGGACTACAATAAGCTGAAATAATATACAATTAAAGGCAACAGCTCATGTGCTGCTGCCTTTTTTCATTTTATGAACAGTCTGATCGTTCTGAAAACCTGTTCAGATGTGTCTGCAAGATTTTTTTGAGACTTTTCTTTGTCCATTGCCTGTTCAAGACTGGTGATATCCCTGAGTATCGGAAAATAAGCATCTATTCCTTTGGCATTGCACAGCTCCGCTCCTTGTCCGGCTGCTCCGGAAAATGCTATGACCGGCTTATTATATTTCTTTGCTATCGCTGCAATACCAACAGGTGCCTTTCCCATAGCCGTCTGACTGTCAAGCCTTCCTTCACCGGTGATAACTATGTCAGCTTCCTTTATCGCAGCCTCCAGCTTCAATTCACGCATTATCAGGCTGATGCCAGGCTCCTGCACAGCATTGAGATAATACATCAGCGCAAATCCCAGCCCTCCTGCTGCACCAGCTCCGGAAGCTTCCGGGTCAGCTTTGCTGTTGATGCCCCTTGTCAGCTCTGCATACCCCTTTAAAATGCCGTCCATAAGCTTTACAGTTTCATCGTCTGCACCCTTCTGCGGCGCAAATACTGCACTGCATCCGCTTTCTCCGCAAAGAGGATTCTTTACATCACAGGCAAGATGAAAACTGCATTCCTTCAGCTCAGATAAACCGCTCTGCGTTATGCTTCTCAGCGCTGACAATCCTCCGGCTCCAAATCCTATCTGCTGACCGTTTTCATCAAGCAGACCGTATCCAAGCGCCTGGAGACAGCCTGCTCCGCCGTCATTTGTAGCACTGCCGCCAATGCCGATGATAAAGCTGCGGCAGCCGTTTTTTATTGCGTCAAGTATAAGCTCACCGGTACCAAATGTGGTTGTACGCATCGGATCACGTTCTGATGCTGCAAGCAGTGTGAGCCCCGAAGCAGCTGACATTTCTATGACAGCTGTATTGTCCGGAAGTATGCCGTATTCAGCGTTTACCGGTCTGCCCAGCGGATCGTTTACTGTTACTGTTCTGAAACTTCCGCCAAGTCCTTGTACCAATGCCTTAACAGTTCCCTCTCCACCGTCAGCAACCGGGATCACTATCGTTTCTGCTGCCGGATATACTCTTTTTATTCCTTCTGCTGCGGCATTTCCTGCTTCCGCCGAATCAAGGCTGCCCTTGAATGAATCAATTGCGATAACAGCTTTCATATGCTCATTTAATGCTTCTCAGCCAGCTGCTTATCTCTTGCGCTGATGCGTCTGCCTTGAATACCTGTGCGCTCACAACTTTGCATTTTCCGTCCAGAAGAGCAGTTATTTTATCGGCAGTTTTTCCCATTCCGCTGCCGCCGGAGGTTGCAAACAATGCCAGCTTTTTTCCTGTAAAGTCATACTTTTTCAGAAAAGTCTGTACTATATTCGGTGCGCCGTAATACCATATCGGAAAGCCCACAAGTATCGTATCATAGCTTTCGATATTATCAGGGTCTCCTACAAAGGGTACGTCTTTCCTGCCGATTTTTTCACGGTTGCAGCGTGCCAGAGGATTCTTCCAGTTTATATCCGCAGCTGTGTACGGGGTTTCAGGTTTTATCTCAAAAATCTCACTGCCGGCAGTTTCAGCTATCAGCTGCGCCAGCTTTGCGGTATTGCCCTCGGCTGAAAAATATACAGTGAGGATATTGCTCATATTATTACCTCCGTTTCGATAATCAAGTTTCTGTGTAAAAATTTATACTGCTGTTCCAGCACTGCTATAATTTATTTTATCATATTCCTTCTGAAAAATCAAGAGTTTTCATAATTTTTATAATTTGAAGTTGACAATTTCTGTCCATATTGTTTCGGACTATCGGCTCAAAACCTGCGCCTGATAAGATATTTTCCCCGCAGCAAAATGATCTCATTGAAAAAAATAAGAAAACGGCAGCCTTGACACTGCCGCTTCCTGCTATATATCGCCTTTTACAGCTCTTTCATTGACATAGATCGTGAACTCACGGATAGCCTTAAAGTCCGGCGCTTCCGGTAGAGATGTGTTCCGTTCAGCATATTTCAGCCGCTGTTTATAGCTCTCCAGCAGCTCAAAAAA
>CAMNFW010000237.1 GCA_946537565.1 uncultured Ruminococcus sp.
ATTGATTTGTCCACCATACTTATTGAAAAACGCCCCCGAATATGATATAATTATAGAAACTATGGGAAAGGAGATGCGGCTACTATGATAATACTGAAGAATAGATGATATTGTAAAAGTTTTACTGCCTGACAATAGAACGGCGATTTACACCATAAAAAATGTGATCAACTATTAGCATAACCATATTAATACACTGACACCAAAAGCTGCAAAATATCAGGATATCGGGGTTTATCCCGGTTGTAAGAGCAAGACATGGATTCCTGTTGTGAGTGAATAAAATGTACCCATATAGTTTTGTCCCTGAACGTTTCAATTAACGCTCAGGGATATTATTATCTATTCTGGCTGCTGAGAAAAAATTTTTTGAAATAAGTGAAATCTATCCGAAAAAAAATTGTCATTATTATCAGAAGGCCTCAGAAAGGAGGTTGAGTCTTGAACGATGCATCGATAATTGAATTGTTATGGGAAAGAGATGAGCAGGCTGTCTATGAAATGAAAAAGAGCTACGAAAAGTTATGCTTTCACGTTGCAGGAGGTATACTTTCGCAGCAGGAAGACTGTGAAGAATGTATTAATACTGCCTATATGGATGTCTGGCGCTCGATACCGCCGAATCGTCCGGCAAGTCTGAAAAACTATCTTTGCAAGCTTGTGAAGAATGCAGCATTGAACATTCTCAAGTATAATACAGCCGATAAGCGATGTTCCGAAATGACGGTTTCACTGGACGAGCTGTCAGAGTGCATACCGGCAGGTAAAAGCATCGAGGACAGCGTTGCAGCCGAGCAGCTTGGTGCAGCGATAAGCAAATTCCTAAGGACTCAGCCTGAAAAGCAGCGCAAGGTGTTCGTGCATCGATACTGGTATTCCGAATCTATAGAGGAGATAGCAAGATTCTATGGTATGAACGAAAAAACAGTTGCTACATATCTTTTCCGGGCAAGGAAAAAGCTGAAAGAATATTTGCAGAAGGAGGGGTATATCAATGAGTGATATGAAGCTTTATGAGGGAATCAATCATATAGACGATGATCTGATAGATGAGGCAAGCGTTCCGCCACGCAGAATTAAATATTATACCCTTGCACTCTCTGCGGCAGCTATCATGCTTGTTATCGGAATATCCGGCATAGCACTCGGCAGAAATACTCTTAATAAATATACCGGTGCTGACATCTTACCTGCTGCAACAACTGAATGCAGCACGACCACGGCATCATCTCCTGTCAGCGTGACGACCTGTGCAGGCACTACAGCAGCAGTCACATCAGGCATTGTCAGAG
The DNA here is from genome assembly GCA_946537565.1 of uncultured Ruminococcus sp. Lineage (GTDB taxonomy): Bacteria > Bacillota > Clostridia > Oscillospirales > Ruminococcaceae > Ruminococcus. The sequence continues at coordinate 1,293 of CAMNFW010000237.1, forward strand.
AGACGACCTATGCAGATACTAAAGCCACAGTCACATCAGGTGATGTCAGAGAGACATTTCCCACCACAGCAGCCAACAATGAAGATGCTAACGTTCCTGATGAAACGTCCGTAAAAGCAATTACAAACGTCACAGACCCACAGATAACACAAACAGCGCAGGCGGTAACTTCCGCAGCCGTGAAAACAACAGCGCCGGTACATTATACGACAGCTGCTGTTACAGATATCCCACAGACACCGGCACAGCCGGCGGTGACCACTGACGCTAACGAAGACGAAAGGAGCTTTGATATGAAAAAAGCAATGAGTTTACTTTTCTCAGCAGTTATGCTGAGCCCCATCGCAGCAAAAGATGCGTATACCGCAGATCTTGCATATAATGACCCTGCTGAGAGATATGGTCTTGGCACAGCAAGATACTCAGAGGAGATATCCGAGATAAGTCCGGCAGAGCAGGAGCTGTTCGACAGAATAGACCAGGGACTCATCGACATCGACATTGACCGCAACGGTGAGCTTGATATGCGTGATACCGAACTTCTCTATTTCTATGAGATGCGTGAATACCTTATCAATAATCCGGATGATATGCAGTATGCAGGGCTTTTTGCTAAGAACCTGGTGAATTTTGATATGAACACTCTCCCGGAGGATACAAGAGAATTCCTCGAAAACAGAGAGAATATACGCAACAAGGAGCTTTTTGCCAAGAGCAAGCACTACTGGCCTTCTAAAATTGCACTGCTGGATTCTAGTCTTCTCACCCGTTATCACCTCACACATACTCTTAAGCCTGAATACTTCAGCGAAGAGTATTACTCCGATTCCGCAGTTTTTGACGTTCTCACCAACTATAATCAAATGATCAGATTCGACTACTTCTACTATTTCATAGGAGGACAACGCACAAATCTGCTCAATCAGATGAGAGGCGCATACCCCGGAGACCTTGAACCGCTTTTTGACCTTAACGGTGACGGAGTGTTCGACCTCCACGATGTTCAGGACTATGTAGAATATCAATTCGGATACAAAGTGCCCGAAGCAGAATATGCGGCTATCGTTGATTCTGATTCAGTCGATATGACAAAATACAGGAGTTATCCCAATTCCGACGACAGCATTTCTGAGGCTGTGTTCAGGAACTGCGTAAAGCTCGAAATGGCAAATATCGAATACGAAAAAACCTACGGATTCGACTATCAGACCAAGGAAAATGTTGAATCTATCGTAAGGATAGGGTTCCAGAATATGATAGAGTTATTCTTTATGAATAATGATTACAAGCTCATCTACGCAGAGCCCGAATATTACACCGAAAACCGTCCCGGCTGTGAAGGCCTTCCGCTTTATGACCGCATAGACTTATACAGCTTTGTCAGCCAGTACGCCGGAAGTCACGGATTTACTGATACAAAGCTGGGCTTCAATGAAACAACCTTCAACCTTTTCTATGATAAGTGGAGTGAGGCTGTTATAAACGGAACAGCTGACTTACCCGATGTAAACGGCAGCGGTTCGATCGACAATGAAGATTTCAGCTTCCTCCAGCAGTATGAGAAGGAGATATGGGCTAAAACTCCGGCAGAAGATACCATGCTTCCTGAAAATATCCGTAATTTCCTCGATACAGACTTCGACCTCAATGAGAACGGTATAAGCGGTGACCTTTATGATATAATGGGAGCAAGCTTGTTCATCAGAGCGAACTATCCTGAATCATATACCGATGTCAGCGTCTCCGCAGCACCCGAAAATATTGCCAGCTTCCCAAAAGGCGATGCAAACTGTGACAGTAAAGTCAGCGTTGCAGATGCAGTGGCAATATTACAGTTCATCGGAAACCGTGACAAATATGACCTTACACCTCAGGGCAAAAAGAACGCCGATGTCAACGGTGACGGAAGCGTGACCGGCAAGGATGCACTTGAAATACAAAAAATGGACGCTGGCGTTATCGTTATCAAATAAGCAATATCATACTGCTTTAAGCGCAGCCCCGGCTATTCCATTGTTATGGTTGTGATCATCATCTGCAAATAAGAAAATGTGAAAAATGTAATTCAATTCCTTTAGGGTATACCAGATATAAAGCTCGGAAATGACGTTTTATCGCCGTTTTCGAGCTCTTTTTTTATCCTTGTCAATAGCAGAGCAATATCAAAATATCGTCAAGGTATGCCGCCTGATGCCAAAAGCACAAAGTATCAGGCGGCTTTTGCATGATACCCGAAA
>CAMNFW010000238.1 GCA_946537565.1 uncultured Ruminococcus sp.
CAATTTTTTTGATACCCACGGGAAGCCTTACACTGGAAAGGGCGGTGCAGCCTTCAAAGGCGCTGTCGCCGATCTCAGCAACGCTGTCCGGGATATTGACGGTTTTGAGGGTGGTGTTACCCTTGAAAGCACCTGGGGAGATCTTAACGATATAGTCAGGAACATCAAGAGTTTCAGCCTTGCCGTTGTATTTTATCAGCACGCAGTCTTTAATGACGATCTCAGGCTGCTCCTCATCGGGTTCGCCGTCGTCATCAAATTCCTCGTCATACTCTTCATCTTCAAGCTCCTCATCAAAATCCTCATCGAAGTCCTGATTTTCAAGCTCATCCTCATCGAAATCATCTTTTTCGTCATAAAGAGGCTGGGGCGCAGGATTTGGAGCTGCATTAGGCGGAACCGGCGCAGGACTTGGAGCTGCATTAGGCGGAACCGGAGCAGGATTTGGAGCTGATTTAGGTGGAACCGGCGCAGGACTTGGAGCTGATTTAGGCGGAACCGGCGCAGGATTTGGAGCTGCATTAGGCGGAACCGGCGCAGGATTTGGAGCTGATTTAGGCGGAACCGGCGCAGGAGCAGACTTTTTCACCTTAACATGAATGGAAGAGATCTTTCTGGTGTTTTTTGCCGGCTTTTTAATATCTTCACCCTGGGCAGAGTTCAGCTCAATACTCTTTCCGCAGTAACCGCAGAACCAGCTGTCAACAGCCGCATCAGCGGAAATATTTTTCTTGCAGAACGGACAGTTCATTTCTTTGAGATCCATAGTATGATCCTCCTTTTATTCATTATAAACATTTACAAGTCCGGCGGCGGTATAGAGGTAGCTGGGATACCATTTGCCGTCCAGTCTTATCGTAGTGCAGGAAGGACCGGCGCAGGAAGCATCAGCAGACTTATTCTCATAGAAGAAAAAGGTGTAATAATTCATATCCTCGATATTGATGCCGAGCATATCGCTGTCGCCCTTGATTTTTTCGTCACCGGCAGAAGAGGGTGTTCCGGGAAGAATGGACCAGGTATCGCCGGAGCTGCCGAAATTTTTCATAGACAGCTGGATATCGTTCATCATGCCGCTGATATTTTTTTTGAAGCGTTTTTCCTCGAAGCACATACTCAGCTGTTTGAAGTCTGTATCGGACATACCGGTTTTATCCTGGGTCAGAGCGAGACAAGCTTCGATCTCCTTCTGAGAAAACAGGTGATATATTTCATCTTCATCGTCAGCGAGACAGGCTTCACAAAAAGCATTGTAAGCTGAATCAGAGTCATCATAACCGCTGCTGAAGGATGCAGCATTATCCTCAGAAACACTGCTGTCAGGCTGAGAGGTATCAGAGCAGGAGCCGCAGCATATGATCAATGCAGAAGAAAGCAACAGAGCAGCAATTCTTTTCATATAGAAAACCTCTTTTGTTTATTTTGGGTATGCAACTTTTTGGGGTTTGAGCGTCCGCAAATTGCCATTATATCACTGTGAGCCGGAGCGATCACGCCAACGCCCACACTTATCGACCGCCTGATCTGTTATTTACCCTTTTATTATCATGCAGATCGTCAATAAGCTGTTCACGATAACATACATACATATTATATCATAGTCTAACCCAAAATGCAATATAATTTATAGAAAGTTCCGAAAAAGTTCCGGAAATAAAAAACCTGAGAACTATTTATTTAAGCTCTCAGGTAATAAGATCATTTAATTATCGGTTCTGACCAGTAGACCTCATTGTAGATATCGGAGAAACGGTATGTGATCTTCTTTGCGCCGTTTCCGGGAGACATATCGCTGAGGGAAAGACCGCCGGAAACGGTGATCTGATCACCGAGGAGATAGCTGTCAGTGTATTCGCCGTCATAGGTGTAGTAATCGCAGATGAAGTCGATGACATCGCCGTCATTGATCTCGGTCATACTTTTGGCGATAGTATCGGTATCGCCGGAGATCTGGTAATCGTAGGTTGCACCGGCAACATAGCCCTTGGGGTTATCCTGATCGAAAACGATGATAAGGTTCACACGCTCGCCGTTGAGAAGAGCCGGAATATAGCCTGAGATCGTGTAATCATCGCCGTTTTCCATAGTATCGGTGTGGTAATAAGCGACGGTCTGACCGTTGACAGCCAGCCATGTGCCGCTGGTATCAGCGACAAGATCACCGTCATCATTGAATGAATAAATATTATCAACACCCAGGTCGATATAGCCTTCGCCGTCGTCATAGAACATATTCAGGTCAAGCTTGTGGACAAGGTTCCACTGAGACTCCGGCAGGGACATAGTGTACTCACCGCCGTTTTCGTTCCAGACGAGATTATTGGCATCGAAGAAGTTCAGTGAAATATACTCAGCATTGTCATCATTGGAAACGCTGTTTTCGTTCATGAAGTCGGAGTTTGAGCTGTCCAGACCTGCGATAGATCTGCCTGAGAGACCGCCGCCGAGGAATGAGCTGAGGAGTGAACCGATCATATCCGAGCTTCCGCCGGATGAAGCAGCTGAATCAGATGCAGAGAAGCCGAACAGTGAGCTGAAAGGAGAACCGGTACCGCCGGCAGCGATCTGACCGGAGGTTTCGAGCTTAGCGAACTGACGGATGCACTTGGAGTAGGACTGATCCATACCGATCTGGCTGTAGGTATTGCAGGCGGTATCAACATAAGAAGTGCGCTGATACGGAAAATAGATAGACACACCGTAAGCGTTGGTCATATTTGACGAAGTACGGTTATATTTTACAGCACTTTTAATTGCAGCGGAAAGCTTGTAGCCTTCCTCAGTTCCGACATTTTCAGCGAAGTTCACCAGGTCGATCTGGTCGATCTTAGAGCTTTGAGCGAATTCTCTTGTACCATAGCGTGCATCAGAAACAGACTGATAGTCATTGTTAGTGATCTTATTGCTGATAGAATTTGCGAAGGAGCTGAGAGCGGAGGGAACGGTATTGGAAAACTCAGCCAGGTCAATGACAGAGAGAGTAGTTTTCTGACCCTTGCATTTTGAAGCGCAGGTGGTAACGAAGTCGTCAACGATATTTTTGCCTATTTCAGTAGTAGGCATTGAGGTATTTTTACCGAGTTTAGTGACCCAGTTAGTATAGTACCAGCCGACACCGGGTTCAGTTTCCTCAGAAGCGATGAGGTAGTCAGCGTAATCGTCGAGCATGAAGGCAGTTTCAGCGGTAGCCATAAGGCAGGCATCGAAGCCGATGAAATCGAATTTAACGCCGCCGTTTTTGAGAGCCTTGCTGATATTAGCCAGATCCATAGAGCCGGAGGATTTATTTTTCTCATCGTAGCCATAGCCGCTGACAGAGCCGCCGCCGTGATCCCAGAGAATGAGTTCATTTCTGTTTGCGGGGAAATTCTTACTGCAATACTGGATAAAGCCGGCGAGAGTATTCGGGTCGGTCATAGCCTTGGAGCCGTCATCAGCCACAAGCTGACGGAGACCGCCGTTGGATATCTGGTAGATCTGGTTGACCTTGCTGCTGATACCGCTGGTTTTCCAGCCGGAGCA
>CAMNFW010000239.1 GCA_946537565.1 uncultured Ruminococcus sp.
ATTAATAAAAAAGGTGGGGCTGAAAAAACAGCCCCATAAGTGTCTTATTCAATAGTAACAGAAACCTTCAGGTCTCTCTTAGCAGCGCCAGCTCTCATAATAGTTCTAAGTGCTTTTGCGATCCTGCCCTGCTTACCGATTACCCTGCCCATGTCGTCAGGAGCAACGGAAAGGTGGAAAACGATAACGCCCTCAGCATCAGGCTCATCTTCGACGATCTTAATGGCGGACTTATCCTCCACCAGTCCAGCAGCTATTGCATAGAGTAAATCTTTCATTTTCTTCCTCCATTGAGCTTCTATCAGCAGAGGGCTTCAAGGGAAATATTCCCTGAGAGCCTCCGCAGAAAGAGCTTTCGTTCGGGTAATTAAAGGATACCCTCCTTCTTCAGGATAACCTTAACTGTATCTGTAGGCTGTGCGCCCTTAGCGATCCAGCTCTTAGCCTTATCAGCGTCGATCTTAACAACTGAAGGCTCCTTAGTAGGATCATAGTAGCCGATCTCCTCAACGAAACGACCGTCTCTGGGGTATCTTGAATCAGCAACTACTACACGATAGAAGGGAGCCTTCTTAGCACCCATTCTTCTGAGTCTGATCTTTACTGCCATTTTTTTCACCTCCGTAATAATTATTATATCAAAGCGGCGGGAGACCGCATTTAATACCTTTCGTCAGAACGGCAGATTTCCTCCGCCCTTGCCTGTCATCTTATCGAAGTTCATGCCTGCAAGCTGCTTTCTTGCTTTACGCATATTCATCTTGCTGCCCTTGCCGGTGAATTTCTTCATAAGCTTCTGCATATCCTCGAACTGCCTGAGCAGTCTGTTCACGTCCTCGACCCTTGTGCCTGAACCGGCAGCGATACGTCTTTTACGTGAGGGATTTATAATGGAAGGCTTAGCTCTTTCGGCTTTAGTCATAGAAGTGATTATAGCCTCTATTCTGCCAAGCTGACTTTCGTCGATATCAGCGTCCTTGATCTTATCGCCAACGCCGGGGAGCATACCCAGTATAGACTTCATAGAGCCCATACGTCTTATCTGCTGCATCTGTTCAAGCAGGTCGTCCATATCGAACTTATTCTCCTTGAACTTCTTGGAAAGCTTTTCAGCGTCCTGCTGAGTCATAACGTTCTCGGCTTTTTCAATAAGTGTGAGAACGTCGCCCATGCCGAGAATTCTTGAAGCCATACGCTCCGGGTGGAACTGCTCAAATTCGTCCAGCTTTTCGCCCATACCAACATACTTGATAGGCTTACCTGTAACGGAGAGTACCGAAAGTGCCGCACCGCCTCTGGTATCAGAATCAAGCTTTGACATGAGAACACTTGTGATGCCTACTGCATCATCGAAAGCCTTAGCAACATTAACAGCGTCCTGACCGGTCATAGCGTCAACGACGAGCATTATCTCATCGGGAGTAGTAAGTTCCTTGATGTCTTTAAGCTCCTGCATAAGAGCCTCATCAACATGAAGACGACCGGCAGTATCTATAATAAGTATATCGTAACCGTGATCCTTTGAATATTTCAGAGCCTCCTGAGCGATAGTAACAGGATTGGTCTGACCCATTTCAAAGACCGGAACATCTGCCTTCTGACCTACCACCTGAAGCTGATTTATAGCAGCCGGACGATAGATATCGCAGGCAGCCAGCAGCGGACGGTGACCCTCTTTTTTGAGCATCTTGGCAAGCTTGGCAGAGTGGGTGGTTTTACCAGAACCCTGAAGTCCGCACATCATAATGACCGTAGGGGGCTTGGAAGCCAGGTTTATACGGGAATTGCTGTTACCCATAAGGGAGCAGAGTTCCTCGTTAACGATCTTGATGACCTGCTGGGCAGGGGTAAGGCTTGCGAGAACTTCCTCGCCAACGGCTCTTTCAGAGACTTTTTTAACGAAGTCCTTAACGACCTTGTAGCTTACATCAGCTTCCAGGAGAGCGAGTTTGACCTCACGCATAGCCTCCTTGACATCAGCCTCGGTAAGTTTGCCACGGGATTTCAGTTTTTTAAAGACGTTATTCAGTTTTTCGGAAAGTCCCTCAAAAGCCATAACACACCTCTATATAAAATAAGTAGAATTCATTTGCCGTCACAGGAGAGCCAGTCCTCTTGTGACCTGAGTGATTATTTCAGCGCCCTTTCCCTTGTCGTTAAGGGATTCGGCAATGGTGGAGATATTACCCAGACACTCACGCATTTCGCCGAGCCTTTCAGCAAAGCCAAGTTTTTCCTCATATTCAGTAAGCTGTGCCTCAGCCCGTTTGATAAGGGCTCTGACAGCCTGTCTGGTGATACCGAGGGGCTGACCAATCTCAGCGAGGGACAAGTCCTCACAGTAGTACAGCTCCATGATATTGCGCTGATGATCTGTAAGCAGGTCGCCGTAGCAGTCCAGAAGCAGAACGAAATGCAGTTCCTTAGCCACAAAACCGACCTCCTGACAATGGGTGTAATACAAAATCACTTTACACATTATACTACACCCAGAGCTGTTTGTCAAGACCTTTTTTGAATTTTTCCACGACAATTTTGATGCTGAGAATGAATCGTTTGTAATGCATAATGCATAATGATTTCTGACTAAAATTAAAAACCTGTCCACATAGGGATTCATGCACGTCAGCACAAGGCATATAGTATTGCCAGCCAAATCGAAGATTTGGGGCACTACTTATTTTCGTCAAATTTTGCCGGTGACTGCGTTAAGGCGACAGCCCATCGGCGGATTTTTGCCTTGTCACCGACAAAATTATGCCTGAAAATCCGTACATTCACCCTATGTGGACAGGTTCTTACTTGCAAAGCTTGCAGTGCAGGTTCTTGCTGCTATCGTCACAGCGCTGTCATCACAACACATTCCGCAGCAATAGCACCTATCAGCAGGAGAACCATTGCAGCGGTAATGATAACCGAAGAAACAAGATCTTCCTTTGCAAGGCATGATCTCTGCGGAGAGTTACTGGAATATAAAACCGTAACATCACAGCCACATTCCCACTTGTTTGCCTGTGAGAGTTTGTTGCCGATACATATGTATTCCTTGTTATTTACATAATACCTTATCTTATAGTGACTCCCCTTTCCAGCGGCAATATCAATGACAGTACCAGTAGTACGGCAGCCGTTCTTATGCAGGGAAACCGTTTCCGACAGATCCTTGAATGACATTATCATAGAGAATAACAAAGGCAGTTCCATAACTGTAAACGGATAAATAACCCAGAACTTCTCAGCCCCGAACAAGTAAAATACAGTGACCCCGATAAAAGCCAGGGCAAACGCTATAACTACGATTCCGAGCAGGATCATACGTATGATCCTGACAGTTATTTCTCTTGTACTTTTCTTGATAAGCAGTCTGATTATGACCGCTCCAATTACAATAAACCAGATATACTCTGACCAATCCTGGCGTATCCTCTCACCTAATTCCTGCCACATAAGATCACCTCCTGCATATTAGGGTGCGTTGACACTAAGCCTAAAACGCATCTTTTTGGCAGAATTTTACG
>CAMNFW010000240.1 GCA_946537565.1 uncultured Ruminococcus sp.
CACTGCATACACGATACCGCTTGCCTCTGAACCGCATATATGGAAGCTTTCCTTTTTGTCGCCATATGCGCCGTTATTTCTGATAACGTCAACAGGCTTCCCTACAGCTGCCCAGATACCATTGTAATTAAGTCCGGCAGCTGCATTGGCTACAATAACCTCTCCACGTCCGGGTTTCGGGACCCGGACTATCTCCTGCTGATAAGCAGTCAGCGGCGAGCCAAGACGCTCACTGCGGAGTGTCCAGGCGTGCATTTTCTCCGGAAGCTGACCAACAGGCGGCAGCTGTCCTACCGGAACGATTTCAATGTTCCCAGCCATTTCTTAAACAAGAGTAAGGCTGTCCACAAGCCATTTTCTGCCGTTGTTTTCAAAGCAGATATCATAGTTTCCGGCTTCCAGAGAATCTGTGCCGGATATGCAAAGCAGCGCACCGTCAGCATTTTCATCAAGCCTTATCTTTACGGCTGATGTATCACACTCCGCACCGTCGCAGCGGCTCATCATAAGTGCAGCATTTTTAAACATTTCCATGAATTCCTTATCAGCAGTACGGGTATCAAGTCTCAGAGCCAGCTCCTCAGCGCATCTCTCAGCCTTAGCGTCATTAAGTCTCGGTGAACTGAGCAGCTCCCCTGCCTTGATATCGCCTCCGCAGTTAAGCTGGAAGAAGCACTGTTTAATTATCATCTTGCATATATTACACTTTACAGGGTCAAAGCACTTAGAGCTGCCTATGAAGTATGCGATGATACCGGGTTCTCTGTCATAAGCCACGATAAACAGCTTGTCTACCTCACGCTTGTTCATAAAGCCCACCGACTGAGCCTTGTGACCTAAAAATGTCGGCGCAGCGTTATTTCCGATGCCCGAAGCATACGATACATCGAAGTCGATATCTGCATACGGGCAGCACTTCTGATGCTTCATACCCTCATTGATATTGTCATTCATCTCGCTGACCAGTTCACTCAATGCAGCACCGGGTTTTGCCTTGAAGCGGTTTGGAACAAAGCGTGACACTCTGCCGAGCGTACCTCTTGACTCCTTTGCCATACGATTTGCGCTTGAGATAGCCACGGTGATATCGTCAGCACCAAGCACCTTTTCAAGAGCAAGGTGGTAACAAAGCATAAAGCCGTTGAATGTACTCTGGCGGTATTTTTTGAAGAAAACTCCGAGGGTGTCTTTATTCAGGAAGAGCATATCCTCGCAGAGATTCACGTCCTCATTACCGCTGAAAGGTGTAAGATCCGGGTGCTTGTAGCCTTCCATCACCTTGTCATAGTATGCAAGGTGAGATTTTCCCTCATCGCTTTCAGCGAAGCGGTATTCATTCTCAATAAACTCCCGGAAGGATATATACTCTGACTCCGGCGGAGTGATACCGTTCTTCAGCATTTCATAATACTTGCCGATTGTAACTATCGCCAGCACCTCAGTAGTTCCGTCCATGATCGTGTGCTGCATATTTATGAAAAACAGATACTCATCGCTGTCAATGCGATAAAGCTTCATTCTCCACATAACAGTATTGAAGATGTCGATATGCTTGTCATTGAAATCATAAGCTTTTTTGTAAGCATCTGCATAGCGTTCCTCTTTTGTGCCGCCGGCAGCATCAATGACCTCGATCTGATACGGAAACTCATCAAGCACACGCTGATAGTATACACCGTTGCGCTCCTCGATAATGAATCTGAACATATCGTGACGGTCAATAAGCAGCTGTATGCTTTTATTGAGCAGGTCGATATCCACCTCGCCGAAGATACGCATACCAGCCGCCATATTACAATAGCCGCCGTCACCTTCAAGCTTACTGTGGTTCACATAAAGCTCCTGATTCGGCAGCAGAGGGATAAGTCCCTCCGGCGGCTCAGGTCTGTTGAAAAGCTCAGAAATCTTGATCTCACTCATAATTTTTAAATCCTTTCTGCAATATTATATTCTACCGCTGCATCATAAGCTTTTTCAAGCTGACGGCGGTAATTTCTACCAGCCCTGATGCTTGGGATAAACAGCTTGCCGCTGCCCCGGAACTCCTCAATTGCCATTCCGAGAAGCACCGGTGAAACCCCAACATCTATCATACATTCTGCATCTTTGCACTCCTGTGAAGCAAAGGCTTTCACAAGATCCACCGGACAAAGCAGCTGATCTGCCCAGTATTGTCCCTGTGACGGAGACATCTCCTTATCCATGCTCACAGAAGATATCAGCGGTATCTCAGGAGATGAAAAAGACTCACCTGTCACCTCTTTTTCAAAATCGCCGCTGAAAGCTCTGAGGAAGCTGTTATGACCGCCGCCTCTGACCGGAGTAAGGTTTACATATATACCTCTGCGGCTGCACTCATCAAGCAGGGCTTTTACATCGTCCTCCAAGCCAGACACAGTGACCAGGGATCTGCCGTTGACAGCGCTGATCTCAGTTTTTGCGCCGCATTCCCGGATAATATCGCTGACAGTGGAATTTCCGGCGTGTATAACACCCATTCTGAAGATACCGGCGGTTTTTTCAAGAGATCTTCCCCGGCTGCGGACAAGCTCCATACATCGTTTTATGCCGAATACTCCGGCGAAACAGGCAGCGGCATATTCACCGAGGCTGTGTCCGAGAACAGCACTCGGAATAACTCCCCTGCTTTTCCAGAACGAAGCGATAGCAAGCTCAGAAAACACTATCCTCATCTGATTTACGATAGTATCCTCTCTGTCCTCATTCATCAGCGGAATATCATAAACTCCCTCAGTCAGCGGCAGATTCTCCTGGAAAAAGTTCCCGAAAAAATCGTCAGAATCCCTGAGTATCGCCAGCATATCCTTCTGATGTATACCATCACCGGGAAACAGCAGCATCGTCCTTTTCATCAGCCGTTTACCTTAGCAAGGATAGTTTCAAAGCTGTCGTCCGGTTCAATAACGAAGTCTTTTCCGCATTTTTCGCAAAGGCTCTGCTCGGTCAGTGTAAGGTCAAGGGAATCTATCCCCACCTCTGAGGCGGACTCTTCCAGCTGAAATGCCCTGTCGAATTTCTTGTCGATACTTTCTTCGATAAATGCCTGTAATTCTGCTAATGTCATATCAATACACTCCTTCTTCAAATGCTTTTATCATTGCTTTTTTATCAGGTTTTCCATTTGTATTGTAGATAAAATCATCAAGCCTGATGATATAGCCAGGGATCTTATTTTCCTCAGTTTTCTGAGCCATTTCCCTTCTCAGCTCCACAATGCCCTTAAAGCTGCTGTCCGTGACTATGAAAGCGATCAGCTCCTCACCGAGAGCCTTGTCCTTGACAGCGCCCACAACCGCTCCCCGAACGCCGCAGCAGGAAAGCATTATCTTCTGCACCTGAGCAGGCGAGATATTTTCACCGCCCTTGATAACGATATCGTTTCTTCTGCCTGTTATGACGAAATTGCCGTCACTGCGCCGCAGAACAAGATCGCCGGTTGCACAGAACACATCCGGTGAGCAGCCGTCTGAATCAGCTTCTCCCAGGTATCCGTTCAT
>CAMNFW010000241.1 GCA_946537565.1 uncultured Ruminococcus sp.
GCTATTTCGTTTTGCAGCAGCAAAGGTATCGTCCCTATTTGCGGCTGCCGTAAACCATATCAGGTCCATGAGCTTGCTGAGGCTGTCAGCGTTATACTCTCGGCTGACGAAATTCACCAGCTTGAACAGCTCGCTGACCGTCTGAATATTCGTGTGCTTGGCGCTGATATGTTCCGGTTTGCTGTAAGATCTTGATTCCCTTTGCATATGAATAATTTCATTTTGTTTATTCACAAATACACTGCCTCTGAAATAGTTGTCTGAGGCAGATCAATTATGAAGGTGCGTTTTATGCTTTTGACCGTTTTCCTTGCTATCGTTTTTTGCGCTGCGATCTCGCTGATGCTTCTGTCTGCGGTGGCTTTTATTCAGTATATCCGCTTCTTTTCATCTGCTCCAAAAGAGGCTCAGAAAGTCCTTAAACCAAGAGAAAAGGAACTGTTTTACGGTGCGAGAACTATCGGCTGGACTTTAATGATATTTAGCCTGCTGATGATTCTTGGGGTCGGTGTGATCTCTGTCTGGGACGGCTTCCGTAATGACTTTACATTCCTTCAGTTTTTCCTGCGGTTCGTTTCTATTTTTACTATCTACAAACTCTATGATATGATCTGCTTTGACTGGTTCCTGCTCTGCAAATTCCGGTTCTTTCAGCACTTTTTCCCTGAAACAAATCCTGTTTACAATGACAGAAAATATGGCTATAATCTAAAAAGTCAACTATTAAAACTGCTGGTTATTTTTCCTGCTGCATCTGCTCTCGCTGCCTGGTTATGCAGCCTACTTATGAAGTAATTTCTACCGCTGCTTTTTTAGCTAAAAATCATCAGCTGCTTTCTGCAAATCATTTCTCAAGGAGGTAATTATGCTGAAAACGATTCTGATCGGACTGCTCCTGCCTTTCCTCGGTACGGCTGCCGGCTCGGCTTGTGTATTGTTCATGAAACATAGCCTCAATAAACAAGTGCAGCGTGCGCTGACAGGCTTTGCTGCTGGTGTTATGACAGCAGCTTCTATCTGGAGCCTTATCATTCCTGCTATGGATTTGTCAGAGAATATGGGCGATCTTGCCTTTCTCCCTGCGGCGGCTGGATTCTGGGGCGGTATCCTGTTCCTGCTATTGCTGGACAGCGTTATTCCTCATCTGCATATGAACGCTGAAAAAGCTGAGGGTCTTCCGTCTCGCCTCGCTCGTACTACTATGATGGTGCTTGCTGTAACTCTTCATAATATTCCGGAGGGTATGGCTGTTGGTGTCGTTTATGCCGGTCTGGTTTCCGGCTCGGATAATATGAGTGAAGGCGGCGCTTTTGCTCTCGCTCTTGGTATTGCCATTCAGAATTTCCCCGAAGGTGCTATTATTTCTATGCCGCTTCATGCTGAGGGTAAACCTAAAGGAATTGCTTTTGCAGACGGTGTTCTTTCCGGTGCTGTTGAACCTGTTGGGGCGCTTCTCACTATTCTTTTCGCAAGCCGCCTGCTGCCTGTTATGCCTTACCTTCTCAGCTTCGCTGCCGGCGCTATGATTTATGTTGTTGTTGAAGAATTAATACCAGAAATGTCAGAGGGTGAACATTCAAACATCGGTGTTATCTCGTTTTCTACTGGTTTTTCATTGATGATGATTTTAGACGTTGCTCTCGGTTAGGAGTTTATTATGAAAAATCAAGATCATTTACCTGTATTTGGAATTGGCCCGCTGCTCGTTGCTGCATTGGCACTTATTGCTGCGGCGGCTGTTGTTGTGTTTCATTATATTCTAAATTTCGGCACCTTAAATGGTCTGCCCGGTGTATTACTGCGTATCTTCGGTCTATTATTCATTATCACCGGTGCTGCCGTCTGGTTTATCGGCGCTGTTCGTTCCGGTATGGACGATAACATAAAAGAAAACCGCCTGAAAACAAACGGCATCTACGCTTGGGTCAGAAATCCTATGTACAGCGGCTGGTGGATACTGATCTCCGGTGTCAGTTTTTTGTGGCATAATATCCTGCTGATACCTGTCGTTTTTGTCAATTGGGGCATTATGACGATCGTACTTAAATCAACTGAAGAAAAATGGCTGAAAAAACTCTACGGTCAACAATATGTTGATTACTGCAATCGTGTAAATCGCTGTATTCCCTGGAAAAAATAATTATCTGCTCCCCCTTTTTTCTCTGCCCCATTCATCCCTGTTTCTTTTTGAAGCTCACTGCGATAAGTCCTGCAAATACGAAACACAACAATCCCCCGCTTAGCATCAGAATTCCATTCGCTGTGCTGTAATTGCTGCTGAGCGTCACTGCGGACACTATCGCTCCTGCTCCCCCACCTATGGTCAGCGCTCCAAATCCTCTCCAGAATCGAATCACTGGAAGCTTCCTGTCCAGCTTGCTTATCCGCTCACTTATCAGCTCTATTATGCCTATGAGCATTAACAATGCAGGTATCGCTAACATTATTGCTGTTGCTTTATCTGCGGCTGCTCCGCTTTTTGCAATGAACCTCCCGAACCCGATATAATAAAGTATCCAGCCTATATTTCCCGGAATGTCATATGCCCACCAAAGTACAGTTCTGATATTTGTTTCGTACATGACTTTTTTCCTCTCTATAATTCTTGTTTAAAGTTAGATTTTGCAAACTAATATGATTATAACACTTTCTTCACGAAATTGCAATATGCTGATGTACGAAACTCCCCCTTTTTTTCACACTGATTTTGTATACCCTCAACCCTTCATATTATCGCTCAATTCAAAAGGAGATTCTTCTATGACCAAAGTCATTCGCTATACATCTGAATATCTATGTATGATCTCGGATTACGGCTCTCCGGATAAGCACCGGCATCTCGCTGCACATCTGATTTGTGCCACTGAAGGTTCTCTCCGCTGTAATATCGGTTCTGATATTATTAACTGTAATGGTATTATCCTTCGTTCCGGTGCAGAACACGAAATTCAGGCTGACAGCAAAATGATCGTGTTTCTTTTTGCTGAACCTTCTCCTATAACAGATCTTTTGAATGATTGTTTTCTTGTGTCAGAAAATTATTCCGTTCTTTCAGATAATATCGTTTCTGAAATCCAGATCATCTGCCGTAATGAATGTGATGACTTGGATATCCAGATCCTTAAGCTGCTCGGTATTTACAGCGAAGCTAATATCTCCGCTGATGAACGGGTTCTCACTGCTATTGCTGAAATTGATGCTGCGCCGTCTGTTGATTCCGATATGATGGATCGTCTTTGCCGTAAAACCTTTCTCTCCCAAAGCCGGCTGTCCCATTTGTTTAAGCAGGAAACAGGCTCCACTCTTGCCGGTTATCTCTCTTTTATGAAGCTGCGAAAAGCCTTTGAATATGCTGAAAACGGCTTGAATCTGACTGATTCTGCTATGCTCGCCGGCTTCGATTCTTCTTCTCATCTGGCTGCAACGTGCAAGAGAATGTTCGGAATCTCTCTTTCTGCTTTTTTGCGCTCCCAGAAAATATAGCGGATTTTTGAAAGTATTTCCTTTACGTTT
>CAMNFW010000242.1 GCA_946537565.1 uncultured Ruminococcus sp.
GTGGGAGATGAGAAAGAAGGTGTACTCATCGACTGCGGTGTCAGCTTCAAAAGATTGAAAGCGGCTCTGGAGATGAATAATATCCCACTGTCGGCATTGAAAGGCGTTTTTATAACCCATGAGCATACTGACCATATCAGTGGACTTAAAATGCTTACAAAAACTACCGGTATCCCGGTTTACAGCCGTAAACGTACACTTCAACGGCTTTGCGATACCGACCGGATCGCACCGTCTGCACCCTTAATTGAAATGCAGGGAAAACCGATTTGCTGCGGCGGCTGTGAGATTTCAGCTTTCACTACACCACACGATGCTATCCAAAGCTGCGGCTTTCGTATTCATACCCATGATGATAAATTCTGTGCCGTCTGCACTGACCTGGGCTATGTAACACCAGAGGTTGACCAGGCACTTGCAGGCTGCCGAATGGTTCTCCTGGAAGCAAACTATGACGAGAATATGCTGCGGAAAGGTCCATATCCTCTTTATCTTAAGGAAAGGATACTTTCACCTACCGGACATCTTTCTAACAACGCATCCGGTGAGCAGGTAAGAAAACTTATCTCACAGGGTACAACGCATATACTCTTAGGACATCTCAGTCCTGAAAACAATCGTCCGCAGCTTGCGGATTTGACTGTCCAGAATTATCTTGCTGAATTTATAAGAGGTAAAGATTATCTCATGGGAGTTGCCCCAATGGAGACTAAAGGAGGAGCAGTGATCTTCTGATGAATATCAATCTTATCGTCATTGGCAGGCTTAAAGAGGACTATCTCCGGAATGCCTGCGCTGAATATATAAAAAGACTTTCACGCTATTGCTCATTTGAGCTGCATGAACTGGACGAATGCCGCCTCAGCGATGACCCGTCCCAAAAAGAGATAGCTGCTGCGCTCAATAAAGAAGCGGAGAATATCAAACGCTTTGCCAAAGGACTGATAATCCCACTGTGCATCGAGGGAAAACAGCTGTCCAGCACTGAGCTGTCGGAAACTATTTCATCTGCTGGTGTCAACGGTTTCAGCACCATTAGTTTTATCATAGGCAGCTCTTTTGGACTTGACCCGTCAGTAAAAGCACTTGGCAGCTTAAAGCTTTCGATGTCAAAAATGACTTTTCCGCATCAGCTGGCGAGAGTAATGCTTCTTGAACAGATCTACCGTTCCTTCCAGATAGCTTCCGGCGGAAAATATCATAAATAAAGCTTAAAGGAGTATCAATGCTTGAACATCATATTACTGGCTGTAATAATTGCTGTGAACATAGATATTATCTTTCAGCTTAAAGCTCCGGTAGTGTGATCTCACGCTGAACAGTGAATTGTCAGCGCAGATAAGCTTGATTTTGCTTAAGTAAGTCGAAAAAAACTATTGACATTTTATTTTCAAGATGTTACAATAAATATATATATATAAACGCTATGCCGCTGCACTGAGCGGAAATATCTGCGTTTTGAGAGAGGGAAATTATTATGAAGAAATTAACTAAAACAATGGCTGCTTTTGCTGCCGCAGCTGCTCTTGCAGTAACAGGAGCTGCTCCGGAGCTGAATGCAGCGCTCAACAGTCCGAATGTCAATGCGAATGCTGTTGACAGCAACAATGATGACTGGCTTCACGCTGAGGGAAGCCGTCTGTATGACATGAATGGAAATGAAGTATGGCTCACAGGTGCTAACTGGTTTGGCTTTAACTGTTCAGAGCGCTGTCCGCATTATCTTTATGCCGGAGACTGTGACGATATGCTCAGAGAGTGTGCTGAGAGAGGAATAAATGTAATACGTTTTCCTGTTTCAACAGAGCTGCTTTATGAGTGGATGAATGGTCTTGCAGAAGAGGTTTCCGCAGGCGGAATGCAGGCTGCTTACAATCCTCCGCAGGACGTTGTAGGCGAGGACGGAACAGTTACAAAGGCTGGTACCTATGGCAGCATCAACAAGGATTTTGTTACAGCTGACGGAATGACCCGTGTAAACACAGATGAGGCTTTTGATATCATCCTCGGAAAATGCAAGAAATACGGCATCAAGGTTTTCGTTGACGTACACAGCCCTCACGCTGACAACTCCGGACATAACTATAATCTCTGGTATGGCAAGGAAATGAATGACCACAATATCACTGTAACTACTGATATGTGGATAGAGACACTTGCCTGGCTGGCAGATAAATACAAGAATGATGATACACTTCTTGGCTTTGACCTTAAAAATGAGCCTCATGGAAAAGGTCAGGAGGGCGAAGCCGCTGCGAAGTGGGACGGCTCCAAAGACGAGAATAACTGGGCATATGCAGCTACAAGATGTGCAGATGCTGTTCTTGACAAAAACCCGAATGCACTCATCTTTATCGAAGGTGTTGAGCAGTCACTTAGCGGAGCTATGCCCGGAGACTACTGGGGCATAAGTGACAGAAGAGATAACTCTCCGTATATTGGTGCATGGTGGGGCGGAAACTTCCGTGGAGCAAGAGAATATCCTATCAAGCCTGAGCATGGAACAAGCCAGATAGTATATTCACCTCATGACTATGGTCCGTCAGTTTACGCACAGACCTGGTTTGATAAAGATTTTACAGAGCAGACCCTTCTCGACGACTATTGGTATGATACTTGGGCATATCTCAATGCAGAAAATATAGCGCCTGAGCTTATCGGTGAGTGGGGCGGTCATATGGACGGAGCTGAGAATCAGAAGTGGATGACTATTCTCCGTGATTATATGATAAATCACCACATCAACCATACCTTCTGGTGCCTCAATACAAACTCTGGTGATACCGGCGGACTTTGGGCAGGCTTCTCATACAACCTCAATGCAGTTACAGATACAAGCAATGGTACTACGATCACCTGGGAAGAGGATAAGTATGCACTCTTCGAGGAATCACTCTGGCAGACACAGAAAACCGGAAAGTATATTGGTCTCGATCATCAGATTCCTCTGGGTATAACTGGAACAGGTCTTTCACTGAATGAGTTCTATTCAAATTATGCCTCCACTGAAGGAAGCAACCTGGACGGCGGTACAATTGTAGGTTCTTCAAATCCTGTAACTACCGATAAGCAGGTAGATACTACCACCACAACCAAGACCACCGCTACCACTGTCAGTAAAGACACCACAACGACGACAGTCACCACTACCGTTACTACTACTGTCAGCAGCGATAGTGACAAGCCTGACGGCATTCTTTACGGCGATGCGAATCTTGATAAAAAAGTAACTGTGGCAGATGCAGTTGCAATACTCCAGCACGTTGCTCTTTATGATAAGTACGGTCTTGAAGGTCAGGCTCTGATCAATGCTGACTGCTATAACCCTGGCGACGGCATTACCGCTAAAGATGCGCTTTCTGTCCAGAAGCTTGACGCCAAAGTTCTCGCCGAACTCCCCGAAATTGATTAACTTTAGCTCACTTTTTTGGCTCACGATGTCGCTTGCTAAAGCTCGCTCACTCTTAACGTGATTAGTTACATTTCGATCGCATACAGC
>CAMNFW010000243.1 GCA_946537565.1 uncultured Ruminococcus sp.
GATCTTCACGCCGAGAGCCTTAAGACCCTCGATCTCCTTCTGAACGATAGACTTGGGAAGTCTGAACTCAGGGATACCATAGGACAAAACTCCGCCAGCCACATGAAGTGCCTCAAATATAGTAACGTCATAGCCTTTCTTTGCAAGATCACCTGCACAAGCCAGACCAGAAGGACCGGAACCGATAATAGCAGCCTTATGACCGTTAGGAGCAGGCAGCTCGACCTCTGCTTCCGGCTGAGCGTTATGCCAGTCAGCGATAAAGCGTTCCAGTCTGCCGATAGCGACAGCTTCGCCTTTTTTGCCTCTCACGCACTTGCTCTCACACTGATTTTCCTGAGGACATACACGTCCGCAGACAGCCGGCAGTGAGCTTGATCTTGTGATGACTTTATAAGCCTCGGCGAAATTTCCCTCAGCCACCTGAGCGATAAATGCCGGGATATCTATCTGTACAGGACAACCTGTAACGCAGGGCTTGTTTTTGCAGTTAAGGCAGCGTTTAGCTTCATCAATGGCTTGCTCCTCGGTATAGCCGAGAGCTACCTCCTGGAAGTTTTTATTTCTCACGTCAGGAGCCTGAACAGGCATTTCGTTTCTTGTTAAAGACATATTAGGCTTTCCCATATCACTTTACCTCCTTGAAGAGATTGCAGGTATCCTCGTAGGCTTTTCTCTCGAAAGGCTTATACATTGCACC
The DNA here is from genome assembly GCA_946537565.1 of uncultured Ruminococcus sp. GTDB lineage: Bacteria > Bacillota > Clostridia > Oscillospirales > Ruminococcaceae > Ruminococcus. Next base: position 701 of record CAMNFW010000243.1, read on the forward strand.
TCTTGCCATTGCCTCGTCGAAATCGATCTGATGGCCGTCGAATTCAGGACCGTCAACGCAGGCAAACTTTGTTTTACCGCCGACAGTAAGACGGCAGCCGCCGCACATACCTGTACCGTCGATCATAATAGGATTCATAGAAGCGACAGTAGGGATCTCATACTGTTTAGTCAGCTGACAGACGAACTTCATCATGATCAGCGGGCCGATAGTGATAACTCTGTCATACTTCTCACCGCTTTCGATGAGTTTTTTGAGAGCGTCGGTAACAAGACCCTTTTCGCCGGCAGTGCCGTCATCTGACATAAGGACAAACTTAGAGCTTGCAGCCTTGAATTCATCTTCGAGAATGACCAGGTCTTTATTTCTGAAGCCGACAACAGAGTGAACCTCAACGCCCAGGTCATGGAGTTTTTTAGCAACGGGATAAGCGATAGCGCAGCCAACACCGCCGCCGACCACAGCGACCTTTTTCAGACCCTCAGTTTCGGTAGCTTTACCGAGTGGGCCGACGAAATCGTGGAGGCACTCGCCCTCATTAAGGTGGTTGAGCTTTTCGGTTGTAGCGCCTACTATCTGGAAGATAATAGTGATAGTTCCCTTTTCACGGTCATAATCCGCAATTGTAAGGGGGATACGCTCGCCGTCCTCATCTGTTCTGAGAATGATGAACTGACCCGGCTCTGCTTTTTTAGCAACTCTTGGGGCATTTATCTTCATCAGGGTAACAGTAGGATTCAGGCTTCTTTTTTCGAGAATTTCGTACATAGTCCTAACCTTCCTAACCAAATGGATTTGCAACACGGGAAATTTCCCTGCCGTCGCCTTTGACAGCAGCGGATACAGGCATTGCAGGGTATAAATAATATTATATCATATAAACTCTTATATTGCAAGAGCTTTTAACTTGAATCAGCGCCGCCGGCGGTCACTTTTCCTTTTGTCTGATCTGGGTGTCAGCATAATTTTAATGAATCCCAGTGCCAGGATAATTCCTGCCAGTGTCATTCCTATGAGTATTATATAAAATGCAGCTGATGATTCCAAAAAGTACAATCCTATGAAAAGTCCGACCCACGGTGCCATAGCAGCAATAAAACAGCCTACAAAAAAATTCACCATTGGACTTTTAGGTTTATTATTTTTATTCTTCATAAATAATACCTGAGTCAGGCAATAACCTGAGAATATCAGTGATATTCCACGAAAGCGGCTTCATTGCGGATCTCATAGAGTTTATTGACAAGTGCAAGCTCGCCCTCTGAGAATTTTCTTCCGCCGGGATAGATCAGCAGGTCTTTGAAGTGATTATCGGGAAAATCGCATCTGCGCTGCACCAAGCCGTACTTACCGCAAAGGCTGTCGGGCACAGGAGAGTCCAGCATAAAAGACTGCGGAACGGTGAGAAGAAAATCCACAGCGCTTCCCCTGTCGAACATATAGATACGTCTGACTTTAGTACCAGCTGGACGATTTTCAGCGAAGAGTTTTTCGACTGCACCTGGAATATACGGGACAGCGTCATCGCCCTGAGCCATTTCTGCATAATGGGCAGAAAGCTCGCCGTAGGTAAGATCCTCCTGATCGGCAGCCGGGTGTTCAGCAGACATAACAGCGAGCATCTGGAATTCCCAGAGCAGCTGGCAGTCGATATTTTTTTCAGCAAGGAAGTCCATGAAATATTTTTCGTGGGCGGTATTGAAACGGATAATACCGAAGTTATAGCCATTTTCACGGACGTTTTCTATACTGCGGAGGGAATTAGTCTCACAGAAATAGACTTCCATATCATCAGAAGCATCAGAAGCGGCGATATACTCAGAGAAAGCCTTAGAGATATAGCCGGCTCTGGGAACAGAGATACGCATTTTTCTTTCTCTCTGCTTATCGGGAGAGCCGATAGCCTCCATAGTGTCTATCTGCATAAGGATCTGTTTAGCGCAGGCGAGGAATTTCATACCCTGATCGGTAGGGATAACGCCCTTTGAAGTTCTGCGGAAGATAGTGATGCCCAAAGAATTTTCGAGTTCTTTGATAGCCTTGCTGAGATTCGGCTGAGCCATATAGAGGTTTTCGGCAGCCTGGGTAATAGATCGGGTTTTTTCGATTTCGACCGCATATTTAAAATGGAGAGTATTCATCAGTACCTGCCTTTATTTTCTTTTTTTCAGCACAGTTTTTCCGGAGACATTGGTGTTGACGTTATCCTGAGCAGGCTCAGCGGTCTCATTATTATTATTGCTGTCAACTGGTCTGATCGGCTTACAGGGGTTACCCACAGCGACAACACCGGCAGGAATATCCCTGCTGACCACACTGCCGGCACCGATCACCGTATTATCGCCAATAGTAACGCCGGGCAGGACGCAGACGTTACCGCCGATCCAGACGTTGTTACCGATTTTAATAGGCTTAGCGGATTCGAGGCCGCTGTTTCTGGTTTCGGGGTCGAAGGGGTGGAGAGCGGTATAGAAGCCGCAGTTTGGACCGATGAACACATTATTTCCGAACGTGACCTCAGCGCAGTCGAGGATCACGAGGTTATGGTTTGCGTAGAAATCGTCACCCAGGAAGATATTATAACCATAGTCGCAGAAGAAGACAGGTTCTATCCAGGTATTTTCGCCGTGGAAAGCGATAAGCCTGTCGAGAAGGCGTTCCTTCTTTTTATAGTCGTTATAAGTTATATCGTTATATTCCATGCAAAGCTTTTTAGCGTTCACACGTTCTGCCACCAACTCCGGGTCATTTGAATAATAAAGCTCACCTGCCTGGAGCTTGTCCTTTTCACTCATA
>CAMNFW010000244.1 GCA_946537565.1 uncultured Ruminococcus sp.
TGTAAAGGAGTTGATATTATGACGAAAACAAAGTATTTCTCAAAGACGTTTGCTTTACTTTTGTCAGTATTTATGTTCATCGTGTACTGTATGCCAAACGTCAAGCCTGTCAAAACAGAAGCGGCGGAATTGACTGTTGCTCAGATCAAATCGCAGATCACCTCTACCTACCAGACCTGCCTGAAAAGATCAAAGAGATCTTCATACAACGGCTGGTGCGGAGGTTATGTAACTCAGCAGCTGATAGTTCTCGGTATTACAAAAAGCGGTGAGCTGTCCGGAGACGGAAATGCCTGGTGGAAAAATATGTCAAAAATAAGTAAAACCTCCCAGGGATATACTCTGACAAAATATTCCGGAAAAGAATGCCTCAATAACATTGTTTCTGCCAGCGGCGGCAAAAACGTTTACAATATAGTTGTTGCATTCTCTAAAGGACATGGCGATGCCGGCGCAACATACGGTCATGTACTGTTTATACACGCTATCATCAACGGAACTGTTTATTTCTCTGACAGCTTTGACTGGAGTACCTCTGAGAAGGAAGGCAGTGTTTTAGCCTGGTCTGTTTCTAAATTCTATAGTAAATACGGCTCAAGCCTTGGCTACGTTTACGACGGTGCTGTTGTTTTCAGCAAAGAAGAACCCAAGCCTGTTATTTCCAAAATCGAAATTGCATCAAATCCTGTCACAACTGTCTATCCTTTAAACAGTAAACTGAACACTACCGGTCTCTCTATCAAGGCTACTTATTCCGACAAATCAACAAAGACTCTTACCAGTGGTTTTACTGTAGGCACTGTTGATATGTCAACCACCGGCTCTAAAACTGTCAGCATTTCATATGACGGAAAATCCACCTCATATAAAATAACTGTTGAAAGTGTTTTCAGCGGCTCAGGCACTGAAAGTGACCCATTTCTCATATCTACGCCCTCCGACCTGCATACTCTTGCGGACAAGGTAAATACCACATCGTCTTCGCTCAGCTATGCTTATGCTTACTACAAGCAGATCAATGATATTGATATGACCGGTGAGGATTGGATACCTATCGGAATTTTCTTCGAGAGCCTTACCTCTGACACTCTTTCCAACTACAACAGATTCTGCGGAACCTATGACGGTAACTATTTTAAGATCGCTAACCTCAATGTTGAATACAACAAAGCTTACTGCGGACTCTTCGGAAGACTTCACAGAAGTGCCGTTGTAAAAAATGTCTCTCTTTATGGTGATATCAATTCTACAAGCTATTGCTGCGGCGGTATTGCCGGAGAAATGGGATACGGCTCTAAGATCATCAATTGCAGCTTCAACGGAACTGTTTCCGGCAACAATTATGTCGGCGGAATAGTTGGTTCTGATGCTGCCGGCGGAAGCATTGATGGCTGCTATGCCAACGCTGTTCTCACTGCTTCTGATGCAGCCGGTGTTGCAGGCGGTATCATCGGTTATGCTAATGTAGGCTATAATACCAGCTCTACTGATTTTGCACTCTCGAACAGCTATTTCATCGGAACTATCAACTCTGTTCAGCAGGGTGCGATAATCGGAATGGAAAGAATCCAGACTGTTAAAGAGTGCGCTATCACTTTCAGCAATAACTATTATCTCTCAGGCTCTTCAGCTTACGCTTCCGGCAGTGAAACAGTTGACGGCTTTACAGCTTTAGAATCTCCCGACCTGAAAAATGCAGCTGAACTGCTTGGAACTCCATTCGCTAAAAATTACAACAATTCCATAAATAACGGCTATCTGGTATTTACCTGGCAGCTGAAAAATATTGATCTCAACAACGACGGCAAGCTCAATATCACTGATCTCCTTGTTATGGAACAGTATCTCATGGGCAAAGTATCCTTCTCCGCCGATCAGGCTCAGATTGCTGATATGGACGGCGACGGCAGCGTTACTACCTTCGATCTGATATCTTTGCGCCAGTACATACTCATTAGTTAAGCTTTCTTTTGTCTTGGGGGACAAATAAATACAGCAGGAAATCTTCACGATCTCCTGCTGTTTTTTTATAATATGAAGCATATAAGTCCTGAGCAGCCGTCGTTGATCACTCTTTCAAGAGTTTCCTGCAATTTAAGTCTCGCCTCCACCGGCATTTTATACAGCTTGTTGTGCAGTCCCTCGTTGACCAGCTCATGCAGCGATTTTCCGAAAATATTGCTCTCCCAGATTTTCGTCGGGTCATCGTCAAATCCGTCCAGAAGATACATTACCAGCTCCTCTGACTGCTTCTCTGTGCCAACTATCGGACTTACCGTTGTATTGATATTTGCACGCATCATATGTATGGACGGCGCTGAGGCTTTGAGCTTTACTCCATACTTTCCGCCCTGTTTTATTATTTTCGGCTCTTCCAGCGACAGCTCCTCCAGCTCCGGCATTACGATACCGTAGCCTGTTGCTTCAACCTCTTCCAGCGCCGGCTGAATACGGCTGTATTTCTTCTTTATCTCATTCATTTCCATGAGCAGCGGCATCAGGTCACTTTCACTTTCAATGTCAATTCCTGTTGCCTCGCCCAGTATCTTGTAAAACAGACTGCTGTCTAGCTCTGCGGTTATTGTAACAGCACCTTTACCAAGATCAATTGCAGTTACAGCTGCGCTGACGATATGCGGACAATCTGCCATTGCTTCTGCTGCATTTTCTGCTTCTCTCACCAGCTTTATATCTTTCGCTGAGCTGCGGATACATTCAAGTATTTCCGACCTGAGCCAGTGACCTTTTTCAAGCGTGTTTATCCAACGGGCAGTTCGGATATTTATCTCACGCACAGGAAATGAGTAGAGTATCTCTTTTATGATATCCTTGATATCACCCTCGTCAAGGCTCAGACAGTTTACCGGTATTACTTTTGTATCATACTTATCCGTAAGCTCTGCGGCAAGCTTTTTTGCTTCCGGAGATGTGGGATTTACGGTGTTGAGTATGACTATAAAAGGCTTGCCCAGCTCCTTAAGCTCCCCTATTACACGCTCCTCACATTCTTCATATTCACTTCTTGGGATATCTGAGATAGTGCCGTCTGTTGTTACCACAAGACCTATTGTGGAATGATCTGTTATCACCTTCTGAGTACCGATCTCAGCCGCCATATTAAAAGGTATCTCCTCGTCAAACCATGAGGTCATGACCATTCTCGGCTGTTCATTTTCAATATATCCTATCGAACTCGGCACGATATATCCTACACAGTCTATCAGCCGTACACTGAACACCGCTCCGTCATCCAGCTCAACTTCAACGGCTTCTTCCGGTATGAATTTCGGCTCCGTGGTCATAATAGTCTTTCCGGCAGCTGACTGCGGAAGCTCATCAACTGCCCTTTCCTTCATAAACTCACTGCGAATATTGGGTATAACCAGCGATTCCATGAAACGCTTTATGAAAGTTGATTTTCCTGTACGCACCGGTCCCACAACTCCGATATAAATATCTCCGCCTGTTCGCTCAGCTATACTGCTGTAGATATCTT
>CAMNFW010000245.1 GCA_946537565.1 uncultured Ruminococcus sp.
TGCTGTCAAGTGAAGCCTCAAACTCCTTAAGAAGTTCTTTTTGTTTTTTAGTAAGATTCTTTGGAACTTCGACATAAATCTTGACATACTGATTTCCACGGTCATTACGGTGGACTTTTTTAACGCCCTTGTTTCTGAGACGAAATACCGTACCGGACTGAGTTCCCTCTTCGATCTTATATTTAACATCGCCGTCAATTGTGGGGACAGTTATTTCAGCGCCAAGAACAGCTTCCATATAAGTAACAGGGATATCGCAGTGGATATCATATCCTTCACGCTTGAACAGGGGATGCGGACTCACGCTGATATCCAGCAGCAGATCACCGGAAGGTCCTCCGTTGACACCGCAGTCGCCCTGACCTGTAAGACGAATTGTCTGTCCGTCATCAATACCAGCGGGGATATCGAGGCTGACAGTCTTCTGCACTCTTACTCTGCCTATGCCACGGCACTTAGGACACGGGTTCTTAATAACCTTACCTTTACCGCCGCAGTGAGGGCAGGCTTTTGTTGAAGATATCATTCCAAAAGGTGTACGCTGGGTCGTCTTTATAGAACCACGGCCCTGACAATCCGGACATATCTCAGCGGTCGTACCCTCGTCCGCACCTGTTCCGTTACAGGATTCACAGGTACACATACGATTTATCTTAAGCTCCTGTTTTTTACCGTTGCAGGCTTCCATAAAGCTTATCTTTGTGCTTTCATGAATATCACCGCCTCGTCTTGGTGCATTGACAGAGGAACGTGCAGAGCCGCCGCCTGAACCAAATCCTCCGAAGCCGCCAAAAATGCTTTCAAGAATATCGCCCATATCTCCGAAACCGCCGAAGCCTTCCATTCCGCCTCCGCCGCTGTAGTTAGGATCAACACCAGCATGACCGAACTGATCATATCTTGCTCTCTTTTCAGGGTCAGACAGCACCTCATGTGCCTCGTTGACTTCCTGGAACTTTTCAACATATGACGGGTCATCAGGGTGCAGATCAGGGTGACATTCTCTTGCTTTTTTTCTATATGCTTTTTTTATTTCTTCATCTGTAGCACCCTTCTGGATACCCAGCACTTCATAATAGTCTCTTTTTTCTTCAGCCATATCTTCTTCTCCATTCCGTTTATTTGGAAAACTTTAATGAGGAAAGCACTTATGCAAGAGGCGCTTACCGGTCTGATTCCAAAGGCTTTTAGCTCCTCTTGCACTGTGAGCGTTTAACTCATTGAATTATATTCATGTTTTGTCCAGCCACACTGAATAGCTTTTCAGCCAGTCTATACCCATTCTGTCATAACTGTAATAGTAGATATTACCTGTGAAGCTCTCGCTGCTTATTATCTCAGCCATTGCAGCGTCATCAGCTGCTGCTGCGATATTCACTGATTCTACAGCATATTTCTCCAACAGCGGTCTCAGCTCGACGTATATACTGTCAGCCTCTGTCTCTGCTGTACCCGGCTGCACGAAAATATTGATGATCGCCTGTCCTATCTTACTGACTGGAACTTTATCTGCATCCTTTTTATATCTGGGCTGGCAGATATGATCAGGAAGGAGATATTCAGTATTCATATGATAATCCGGAAACTCCTCAGCCAGCTCATTTTTCAGCTTTTCTGTCCAGCTGCGTGCAAACATGAAATTTCCCAGCGAATCGTGGACTTGCATGGTCTTCGGGTCGCAGGTCAGCATTACCGCAGCTTCATCGTTTTTTTCAAGCTCATCTTCATACTCCGGCAGCACAATTTTTATAACGTAGTCGTTTACGCTGTCAAAGTGTACATAATAAAAGTCATAGACTCTGTAATCAGTGACATTCATGTAATTTTCGACAAATCCCAGCATCTTGTTATAACATTCAAGAGCCTCACCCGAAAAGTCATCTTCATCTTTATCGCTGAAATATTCAGAACAGGGCGATGACCTCATATCCTGGATATCACTAATGCTGTATTCAGTATCCACCCACTTATTTCCGCAGCCTGTAAAGAGAATTACCGCAGTAAGCGCAGCAGCTTTCATGAAATTTCTATTCATTATATATACCGTAATATACACCATTAGGGCGAAACGAATTTCGCCCTAAAAATGTTATTGTGCAGCCTGATCAACCTGATCTTCGTATTTTCCTCTTCCACCGTCATAATCTGAAATGCTGTCGTCAGCTGTTTCACCAAACCAGCTGAACAATGCCCACAGCAAAATGCCGACAGCAGCGATTATCAGAAGAGTTTTTACAATGCCGCTCAGCTTCATTTATTATACCTCAGTGAAATCTGCATCAACAACACCGTCGTCATTGCTGCCGCCGTTGTCGCCTGCCGGCTGTCCGCCCATATTAGCGAACTGTGAAGGATCAATTCCTTCGCCGTTAGGATTAGCCTGCTGATAGATCTTAGCAGAGAGATCGTAGAAAGCCTTCTGGAGGTCATCCTTGATAGACTTTATCTCGTCATGGTTCTCAGCCTGAACAGCAGCCTTAAGTGCAGCACACTTGCTCTCGATATTGGACTTCTCATCAGCAGAAACCTTATCGCCGAAGTCTGCAAGAGCCTTCTCGCACTGATAAACCAGATTCTCAGCGTCATTCTTGTTATCGACCTGCTCACGGCGCTTCTTATCCTCAGCAGCATACTGCTCTGCATCCTTAACAGCCTTGTCGATATCTTCCTTAGACATATTTGTTGAAGCAGTGATAGAGATATTCTGCTCCTTGCCGGTGCCAAGATCCTTAGCAGATACATGAACGATACCGTTCTGGTCGATATCGAAGGTTACCTCGATCTGAGGGATTCCTCTTGGTGCAGGAGCGATACCGTCGAGACGGAAAGTACCCAGCTGCTTGTTATCGCTGGCGAATTCACGCTCACCCTGGAGAACGTTGATATCAACAGCCGGCTGATTGTCAGCATAGGTTGAGAAGATCTGAGACTTCTTTGTAGGAATGGTCGTATTTCTCTCAATCATTCTTGTGCATACACCGCCTGCGGTCTCGATACCCAGTGAAAGGGGAGTTACATCAAGCAGCAGCAGACCGTTCTTAACGTCACCGCCAAGAACACCGCCCTGATATGCAGCACCCAGTGCAACACACTCATCAGGATTGATACCCTTGAAAGGCTCCTTGCCGATAAGCTTCTTAACAGCTTCCTGTACAGCCGGTATTCTTGAAGAACCGCCGACCATGAGGACCTTGTTCAGCTCAGATGCTGAAAGTCCGCTGTCGCTGAGAGCCTGACGAACAGGACCCATTGTTGCTTCAACCAGATCAGCTGTCAACTCATTGAACTTAGCCTGAGTAAGAGTAAGGTCGAGGTGCTTAGGAGTGCCTGTAGCATCAACAGTGATGAACGGGATATTGATATTAGAAGTTGTAGTAGAAGAAAGCTCGATCTTGGACTTTTCAGCAGCGTCCTTAAGTCTCTGAGCAGCCATTTTATCATTTGAAAGGTCAATGCC
>CAMNFW010000246.1 GCA_946537565.1 uncultured Ruminococcus sp.
ATTTTCTCCGGGTCTTGTTAATGCTATCGGATTTAGTACGGGGGGCGAAGCCCCCGTAAATAGCCCCATCCCCAAAGGGGAGTGGGGCATTGCCTTGTGATAAAAGTAACATGAACCAAAACCGCCGTTCGTGAAAAAGTAACCTGACACTGAATTACCGTTGCTGAAATAGTAACTTGACACAAAATCGAATTACAGAAATAGTCGCACGGTAAAGTACCGCAGAAGTAGTTGTGCTGTATGCGATCGTATGTTACCAATCACATTAAGAGTGAGCGAGTTTACGAGCGTCAACGTGAGCTAAAAAATTGGGAGCTGGTCGAGTGTGTAGATCTTCGCATCAATCTGCTGAATTATTAAAGCATCTTTCGCTGTAACTCCGTCACCATTGTTGTAAACATCTGCGTTGGCAAGTGCTGCTCCATTAAGTCCATATTTGTCGTTCAATGCAACGTGCTGCAAAATCGCTACCGCATCTGCTACCGTTACTCTGTCATCAAGATTTGCATCGCCCCATTTCGTTACATTCGCTGGGATTGATACTGTCATAGTTTCAGTAGTTGTGGTTTCAGTTTCAGTGACAGTTGTTGTGGTGAGTGTAGTGGTAGTAGTTGTTGTAGCTGTAGTTGTCGTTTCAGTGGTGGTTGTGACCTCAGCGGCAGGTGTGGCAAGCAGAGTGTAGTTCACACACATATAGGATTGACCGTTGCTGCCAAGCGTTATAATTTCACCAGCCTTAACATTCTTCTGATAAATATTGAAAGTTACATAATTGGACGATTCAAACAGCGTCCGCATTAGTTCAAAATCACTCAGCCATTCCGGAACGTTCTCAACCCGGTTATCAAGCGCAACGTATAGATTCATATCCTGTCCGGCTGTGAAAGTAACTGCATTGCTTTCAGTTGCATTTTTTGCATCACAAGAAGTCAGCAGCTGTTCTGCCCCGGCAAGATTTGACTGCAATTCGGCTATTGTGAAATCTCTGTCACCAAATATGGGTGAGCCAATATCTGCATTCTCTGCGATCTTCCAGAACTGCGGATTTGCTGCACTGTTTACAATAACGTCCTTGAAAAGTTTACCGCTTATCGGTGCCGGTTCCTTTCCAAATACAAAGCTGTCCATGTTCAAAAGGTAACCCTCGCCGCCTGTGAATTTAAGGTAAAGATTATGAGTGCCGGTAATCTTAGGTATAGTAAAGGAAAGCTCCTGATAATCGCTGAAACCTGATGTTCCTGCAAAGTTTACTGTTGCCGCCGGAGTGCCGTTAAGACTGTCGGTGTATATTTCAATTTTAGAAGCATAGCCTGAAATTCTTCCGGTGAAACTCTCAGCTCCGTCCTCAAAATCCACCTTGCGGAACATTATCCAGTCGCCGTTTTCAATAAAGCCGATATTCTGTCCGCCGCCAGCTGTGTCTTCAGTGCGTACTCCTTCCTGAGAAGCATAACTTTCAGCTTCGATTGTTTCAAATGCTGATATCGGGTCAATTGAATTCTCCGGCGAAAGCTCTACAACTCCTGCCGGGAATGAATCTACCGTCAGGTCATTGATATAGTATTCAATATTGGTATAACCAAGACCGCAGTAATCTCCGTTAGTATCTGTTGGGTCGTTGGGGTTGAGACCTCTTGCAAGCTCCCAGTTGTCCTCCATGCCGTCATTGTCAGCGTCAGTTATCTCCTTTTGAAGCACTGCTGAGGGATAAGTATATGTAACTCCACACTTGATATTGTATTTATCGAGGTTTGTTTGGGATGAATCATAAGCTGCTGTACCAGAGCAGGATCCAGTACCGTTACGGGTTTCATCAGCACACTGTTTATCAATGGCTGTACGCTTGTCAGGAGAGATACCGTTTCCGGCAAAGCTGATAACGTGTTCGTATGAATCAGCGGCACTTTCAGCAGTTGAAGCTGTTGAAACATTCTCTCCGTTGACTATCGTCTGGAAAGGCGATGTACTGTGGAGATCGTCCATTGTTATGCCAATAGCGGTCTTAAGTGTTACTCCCGACCAGTTGTCATATGTGATAGCATGGAGCGAACCGTCTTTATTAATGAGCTGATTGCCTGCACAATAGACCTTAAAGTTTTCCGGTTTCGTTCCGCTGTCTACATACATCCAGTGATAACCGCCGGTGGTTGAATTGCCGGCTTTAAGGGTGTTATTGACATAATTTAGATGACCGATTGTACCATAAGCAGTCTGATAACCCCAGTCGTAAATGATGTTATTAGTAAAGTCGGCAGTTTCCTGACCTTCAACCTTGCCACGGAAATTTCGGGATACATTATGAATGATAAGATTATGGTCAAAGGTCAGATATCCTTTGCCCATCATTATTCCAAAACCATGAAGTCCTTTAGCGTGTCCGCCCCAGGAATCAGCAGGTCCCAGTACAGAATACTGAACGGTATAATATTCGTTGTTAGAATAAAGTCCCCATTGTTCGTCAGTTGTCCAGCCCATAGAACAATGGTCAATGATAGAGCCTGAGCCTTTTGCTCCGCCCCAGGCATCGTTTCCGGAGCTTGTTGAAGCATAAGGCCCCGGACGTGAACTGATATAACGGCAGATAATATTATCACCGGACATTCCCATTTTATAATTTTTAAGGGTGATTCCGGAACCGCCTGGCGCAGTCTGACCGGCAATAGTGATATTGCTCTGGCAGAGAATATTGCTCTTAAGCTCGATAGTTCCGCTTACATCAAAAACTACGATACGTCCGGATTTGCTGACAGCATCACGGAATGAGCCTGCGCCGCTGTCATTGAGATTGGTAACATGATAGACTTCACCGCCTCGTCCGCCGGTTGCGTATTTCCCGCCGCCTACCGCACCGGGAAATGCAAGAATATTGCTGGCTGCATTTGCTGTTAGGAGATTCCGGCTTGGAATAGCTCCGGCAGCTCCGGAAAATACTGTCACGATTCCAGTCAAGGCAGCCACAAAAGCTGCAAAGGATCTTCTCATTTTTTATTCCTCCAATTCTTAAATATGTTTTTGGTTCAAAACTAATTTTTAATAAAGTGTTAACTCTTATAATGATTATACATCATGTGAAATGAAATTTCAATGAATTATAGTATTTTTTTTATAGCACTTTAAGTACAATATTCTTTTGATGTAGAATATAATGTTCAGGGCTTGCTGATGATAGACATTATTTTACACACTTTGACAGGGGATTTTCAAGGCAGTGGTATATCACTTACAAAAAAGGTGTCAACATAAAGTGCTGTATGCGATTGGAATGTAACGAATTACGAAAAGAGTGAGCGGAAAAAGTAACCTGACCCAAAATCGCCTTACGATGCAAGTTGCACCATAAAGTACCGCAGAAGTAGTTGTGCTGTATGCGATCGGTATGTTACAAATTACGTTGGGAGTGAGCGAGCTTGCGAGCGGCAGCGTGAGCCAAAAAAACGAGCGGC
>CAMNFW010000247.1 GCA_946537565.1 uncultured Ruminococcus sp.
AGTCCAATCTACAACCTCTGAAACGGAGTGTGCAAAAATGAATATTCATATAATGACGCTGTTCCCGGAAATGGTGGAAGCCGTACTCGGCGAAAGCATTGTCGGCAGAGCAAGAAAAGCCGGTAAGATCGAGCTGCACTGCCACCAGATCAGAGATTATACCCAGGATAAACACCGCCGTGTTGATGACACTCCTTACGGCGGCGGAATGGGAATGGTCATGCAGTGTGAACCTATCTTCAACTGCTACAATGCTATCTGTGATCAGCTCGGCACCAAGCCGCATACAATATATATGTCCCCGAAGGGCAGAGTTTTCAACCAGAATCGTGCTAAAGAGCTGGCTGAGCTTGAAAACATTCTTATCCTCTGCGGTCACTATGAAGGCGTTGATCAGCGTATTATCGACCTTATTGTTGATGAAGAGATATCTATCGGAGACTATGTGCTGACTGGCGGTGAGATACCGGCAATGGCTGTAGCAGATGCAGTTGCAAGGATGTGTCCGGGGGTGCTTTCTGATCAGCTTTGCTTCACTGACGAGAGTATTTACAGTGGACTTCTCGAATATCCGCAGTATACAAGACCAGAAATCTGGCAGGGTATGGAAGTACCTTCTGTGCTGCTTTCCGGGCATCATAAAAACATTGAAGCATGGCGTCATGAGAAAAGTATCGAGATAACCGCCGAACGCAGACCAGATCTGCTAAAATTATACAATCAGGATAAATAACGCCATTCTCACAATGATATATAAAAATTATATACTACTATCTTATTGCATAATAAACTTTCGGTATAATGGACAGTTGTTATTCCGTTTAGCAAATGTAACCATATTATTCTGTTGATAGTTATACAACTTGAACAATAATACAAGAGATTTTTTGTGGTGATAATTAACAACCAATGAGACAAAAAAACACCTTCATTTAATGTAAATGTAGAAAATATTGAGATAAGGGCATTTTAAGCGAAAAATCCGTTGACTAAGAAAAAAATTGAATGTATAATAAATTACAGCAATTGAAATTTGCATCAACAAACGCAGCTCCCATTACAGCGGAGCTAATACAGAGAATAGGAGAGTTGTATATGTTTGTCAGAGAAGTTATGGTAAAGAATCAGGTTGGTCTCCACGCAAGACCTGCTACTTTCTTCATTCAGAAGGCTAATGAATTCAAGTCCTCTATCTGGATCGAAAAGGAAGAGCGCAGAGTAAACGCTAAGAGCCTTCTTGGTATTCTTTCACTGGGTATCGTTGGCGGCACAAGTATCAAGGTCATTGCTGACGGTGCTGATGAGCAGGCTGCTGTAGAGGCACTGATCGAGCTTGTTGACAGCGGTTTTAGTGAGGAGAACAGATAATTTTCGTAATTAAAACCCTTGCCCGTTACTGCAAATAGTAACGGGCATTTTGTTGTATTGGCTTATTCTGTCGATTCTGAGTTTTGGCTCTCACTTAACTGGGAAAGCATATTTTCTGCAAAGATCGCATATCCCCTTGTTGGGTCGGCTACAAACACATGAGTTACTGCTCCGACGATTCTTTCGTCCTGAATTATCGGACTGCCGCTCATTCCCTGTACTATTCCGCCTGTTGCATCGAGAAGTCGCTGGTCGGTAATGCGTATCATCATATTTCTGTCGGTTTCACTGCCGTTGTAGTCGATGCTTTCGATTTCAGCGGTGTAGCGCTCCGGCTGAGAGCCGCAAACCGAAGTATAGATAAATGCTTCGCCTTTTTTTACATTCTGTCTGTAAGCGATCTTGAAGCTCTCAGAGCCATTGCAGAGATGATCAAGAGCGGTATTAGTAAGTCTGCCGAAAATTCCGGCGTTGGTGTTTTTGTCAATGACACCATAGGCATCTGAGCCTTTGAAGTTTCCGTGAAGCTCACCGGGAATACCGTTAGCGCCCTTGCGGACATCACTGATATCAACAGGAACTGCTTCTCCGCTGTGAATTGGTACAAGCTCTCCTGTATCAGCATCACAGACCGGGTGTCCGAGACCGGCAAATTCACCTGTAGCCTTGTTGATGAAGGTGACGGTGCCTATTCCGGCGATACTGTCACGCACCCACATTCCGCCTCGCCATTTTCCGGAATCCGATGATTTAACCGGATTCAGCTCAGCGGATATATCAACGTTATTTCTTGTCAGCTCAATGCGGACGCTTTTGCCTTTGGAATCAGCGATGACTTTTTGCAGGTCTGCATTTGAACTGATCGGCACACCATTGGCAAGCCGGAGGATATCACCGGTTTGAATACCAGCATTTTCTGCCGGACAAACTCCGTCTACCTTTCCAAGTCCTGTAACCATTACACCGTCCATGAGAAGCTTTATTCCAAAGGGCATACCGCCAACAATAAGCTCCGGGGCTTCACTGGTGCTGACGGACACGCTTTTGACAGGTATTGCACCAAAAAGTGAAAGGGTAGCTTTATCGCTGCCGGGATCGCCTGCAGCCGCAAGAGTGCAGCTTATTTCAGGATAGCCGGCAATTTTTAAGGCAGTGCCGTTTTCTGCTGTAACAGTGCCCGGCAGCCGGTTAGAATAATAACCTGCTGCTGTGAACAAACTAAGAAGAGCTGCGGATAATACTACAGCAGCTCCTTTTTGCAATTTTTTTATTATCTGCATTTCACGCTTCCTTTCCGGTCAGTAATA
Organism: uncultured Ruminococcus sp.; assembly: GCA_946537565.1. Taxonomy (GTDB): domain Bacteria; phylum Bacillota; class Clostridia; order Oscillospirales; family Ruminococcaceae; genus Ruminococcus. The sequence continues at coordinate 2,676 of CAMNFW010000247.1, forward strand.
ATACTGACGAGATTATTATTTCTCAGCTGACCGTGGATATACTTTAACAGGGAAGATGTAAGAAATACATAAGTATTAAATGGCAGTTTTTTCTGATATTCAGAAAGTGAAATTATTTCCGCAAAAGATATAGATCTGAAGGTGAAAAAAATGAAAAAGAAAAAACAAAATCCCTTTATTATTGTATTGAAGATTATTATGCTTATTTTAACAGCTGTTTATCCGGTAATGATGGTTATGCTGTCCGGTGCCGGTATTATTTATAACCGTGAAAGCTACGGCAGTGAGCTGGAAAAATGGGGAATTTTGCTGATGATCTCCGGCGGAGTGATCGCAGCCGGAGCAGTGATGTGTCTGATAAGGAAAAATTTAACTTCACTGCTGGCAATAATATTTTCCGGCTCAGGACTTGGACTGTGCCTGTCCATGCTTTACAAGATCACCGCTCACGCTGACAAAGCCGGCTGGAGCGATAAAAGAACCATGCTGCCAATAAGTGATATGTACGAACACAGAATACTCCCCACTATTGCGCCTGCTGCACTGATCATTATTATCTCAGTGATATATCTTCTGTCCTACGACGCTGCCGAAGAAAGACGCAAACGCCGTCAGAATAAAAAAGAAAAGGAAAACGCTTCTGCTCCAAGTATTCTCGACTAAGATTTTATTGCAGGCGAGACGAGTGCAAACAAGCGAGGGGCGCTGCCCCCTTCCCCGCCAGAGACGCTGTCTCTGGACTCTGCC
>CAMNFW010000248.1 GCA_946537565.1 uncultured Ruminococcus sp.
GCTGCACCTGCAAACAAGCCTGCTGAGACCGCTAAAGCTCCCGAAGCTGCGCCTGCGTACAAGCCTGCCGTGACAGCTGATCCCCCTCATAGCAAACGCAAAAAGTCAAAGAAAAAATCCAAACATAATCATGAAAAGGAGAAGGCTGTTCCAGCTCCGACAATTGTTATACCTGATGATAATGCAAGCTCTGCTGAGCCTGTTAATCCGCCTGATGTAATAAAAAAAGTAAAATATCAGGAGCAAAAAACTCAAAAGCCAATTGAAGCTGTAATGCCAGACATTTCAAAGCCTGCTCCTGCTAAGCCTAAGCCTGAAACTAAAGCTGCCCCTGTTCAGCCTGAACCTGAAATTAAAGCTGCTCCTGTTCAGCCTAAGCCTGAAACTAAAGCTGCTCCTGTTCAGCCTGAGCCTGAAATTAAAGCTGCTCCTGCTGAAACTCCAAAGCAGGAAGAGTTCACTGAAATGCCTGAGGTCGATATCAATATCCCTGAGATCGCTAAACCGGATGAACCCGTTAAGCGTCCTGTGCCTCCTCGTCCGGATATTACCGAGAAAGCCGCAGAACCTGCTGAGAAGAAAGCTAAGAAAATGCCCAAAACCAGCCAGGAGCTCGCTGCTATGTTTCTTGAAGATGAGGATATCGAGCTGGACGAAACTGTTCTTATTGATGATATCAATAATATGGCTATCGGCAAAAACGGCACCCTCCTTATCAAATATATCGGCACTAATGAAATCATACATATTCCCGATTCTATCACTACTATCGGTAAGTACGCTTTCAGAGGAAATGAGTCCGCTAAACGTATCATTATGTCAGACAATATCAAAACTGTCGAAAAATTTGCCTTTGCCCATTGCACTCGCCTGGAAGAAATGGTTTTCTCCAGTAGTCTTGAAACTATCGGTGAAAACGCTTTCCTTAAGTGCAATCACCTCAAAGAACTGAACCTTCCGACTTCAATTAAAGTGATCGGCAAAGGCGCTTTCGGTAAATGCAGCTCTATCCGCAAGATCGTTTTCCCCGGTCATCTTAAAAAGATCAGCGATCTCAGCTTCTTCGCCTGCCGTAACCTCAACAAGGTCATTATTTCAAATCCCGTTGAAGCCATCGGCAACGCTGCTTTCTCAGAGTGCTATGGTCTGAGAAAAATCGTTATTCCGGATTCTGTAACTACGATCGGTGAAAGTGCTTTCGCATGGTGCAGATCACTGGAGAATATTGATATTCCTTCATCTGTTAAAACTATCGGTATGTGGGCATTCTACGGTTGCCAGAAGCTGACCGATGTCAAGATTAGTATGCAGACTAAGGATATCCGTGAGGACGCTTTCCTCGGCTGCGAAAATGTCTTTAACGTGCATATCAAAGAGTTCGACAAAAAAGATATCTCCGCCAGTGATATCAAAAAAGGTCACAAGCAGGTCATTCGTGTGCTTAAACAGATCAACCGCAAAAAGGCTGAACGATATGCCAGAGAACATAACGTCAGCATGATGTTCTTATGATCTACGATAATATTACTATGGGACGGTTTATATGCCGTCCCAATCGGTTTATTGCCAAAGTCAATATCAACGGCTCTGAACATACTGTCCATGTCAAAAACACCGGAAGATGCAAAGAACTCCTCGTTCCCGGTGCAAAGGTATTTTTACAGGAGTCAGTTAAGCCTGAGCGTAAAACAAGATTTGATCTCATTGCTGTGGAAAAAATCCTGGCTGATGGCTCTGAAATGCTGATAAATATGGATTCTCAGGCTCCTAATGCTGCCGCTGAGGAATGGCTCAAAAAAGGACTTATCTTCGGAAAAGATGCTTCAATAAGACGAGAGGTCAAATACGGAGATTCACGATTTGATTTTTACATTGAAGCTGATAACAGAAAAATCTTCCTTGAAGTAAAAGGTGTCACCCTCGAAAATAACGGTATTGCTTCATTTCCAGATGCTCCCACTGAACGTGGCATAAAGCATATCCATGAGCTTATTGAATGCAGGAAAGAAGGATTTGAAGCTTTCCTTCTCTTTGTAATACAAATGAAAGGTATCTCCGCTTTCACTGCTGACAGGAATATTCACCCGGAATTTGCTGATGCTTTGAAGAAAGCTTCCAGCTGCGGTGTTGTTATTCTTGCCTATGACTGTATCATAAATCCCGATTCTATGGTTATTGACAGACCCGTCAGGATAATTCCTGACCTCTGAGGTCTGTTTCACGAAAGGCTGACTATGAAAGATCTTAATTCTTTAGCGGATAAATGTATCCGTCTGCTGAATAATATCGGTATAAACTGCGGAAAGGTGAATTTCACCATCAATACCCGTGCTAAAAAACGCTGGGGACAATGTGCTGCCAAAGGTGACAATTCCTTCGAGATAAGTATTTCGCACATTCTTTTGCAGGATAATATTGACGATATCGCTGCGGAAAATACTATCATTCATGAGCTGCTGCACGCTGCTGACGGCTGCAAAAACGGTCATCGTGGACGCTGGCTGATGTACGCTCAAATGGTAATGAACGCCTATCCGCAATATACAATCAAAAGGCTGACCTCTGCTGAAGAAAAAGGTCTCAGCCATGATAACCCTTCAGGTCCGAATTACAAATACCTATTTCGTTGTCTCGGCTGCGGTGCTGAGATAGGATTTGTCAGATCCTGCCCCTTTGTCAAAAGTCCTTCCAGCTATACTTGCAGAAAGTGCGGCGGCCATTTCGTGACCCAGAACGATTACCTTAAGCTTGATGCTGCTCAGCGTTCTGAGCTGAACAAGCTTAGCGGTCTGTATGCGCCAAAGTCTGTCCCGGCTGCTGAAAAAAAACGTATTCTCATGAAATAATAAGGAGATCAGTTATGAATGAAAAAATCAACAGAATGAAAGAGCTGAATCAGAAGCTTGCTGAGGCTGCTGATGCTTACTATAACACCGGTGTTGAAATTATGTCCGACCATGAGTATGATGCACTGTATGACGAGCTTGCTGCTCTCGAAAAAGATACTGGTATTATCCTCGGCGGAAGTATGACCCAGAAGGTCGGCTTCGAGGTCTCGTCTTCATTGAAAAAAGTCCGCCATTCTTCTAAAATGCTCTCCCTTGACAAAACTAAAAGTATTGATGAGCTTACTGCATGGCTGGGCGATAATCAGGGATTCCTGAGCTGGAAGCTTGACGGTCTTACCCTTGTGCTGACCTACAGCGAGGGCAAACTCGTTCAGGCTGTCACCCGTGGAAACGGTGAAACCGGCGAGGATATTACTGCAAATGCAAGGCATATTATCGGTATCCCGGCTCAGATACCTTTCAAGGGAAACCTCGTCGTCCGTGGCGAATCCCTGATGAAATACAAGGATTTTGAAAAGGTCAATGCCGCAATTGATGAGGGTGCAAAATATA
>CAMNFW010000249.1 GCA_946537565.1 uncultured Ruminococcus sp.
AGGTGACTGTTCAGGAGATCGCTGACAAGATAGAGGAGGACGTTCTTGTTGAGCTTGGACTGCTGATCCTGAAGCTGGACGAGCTGCGGTCTGATGAGTTTTATAACTGCTATAAAAATCGGCAGCCATGTTCACGGAAAGGTGAGCGTGGCTGTATTTTTTTTAAAACTATTGCAATCTGTAAAATTCTATGGTATAATAAATAAAATTTATTGTTATCGGAGGAAAAACATGAAAAAAATTTTAACTTCACTGACGGCTGCCGCTCTCGCTCTGTCACCGCTGACCGGCTTGCCTCTCAACGCTTCTGCCAAAGACAGCGGAATCATCAGAAATATCACAACTATGGATCTGGTACGGGATATGGGAATCGGTATTAATTTAGGCAATACCTTTGAATCCACCGGCGACTGGATAACTCAGTGGGGCGATGGTACACCGAATGCCTACGAAACTGCCTGGGGAAGCCCGACTATTACCCAGAAAATGATTCAAGGCTATGCCGATGCCGGTTTCCGCACGCTGAGAATTCCAGTCGCCTGGTCAAATATGATGAGCAGCGACGGCAGCTATACATTGAGCAGTGCATATGAAGAAAGGGTGAAGCAGGTCATCGACTGGGCACTGGATGCGGATATGTACGTTGTCATGAACCTGCACTGGGACGGCGGCTGGCTGGAAAATATGCCCACTGACCATGACAATGTAATGAAAAAATACTCGGCGATCTGGACTCAGCTCTGCGATTATTTCCAGGATTACAGCGATTATCTTATCTTTGAATCCCAGAATGAGGAGCTTGGCTGGAACGGTATCAGCGCCGACCAGTCCTACATCTATGCCAATGAGATCAACCAGACCTTCGTTGATATCGTGAGAAGCTCCGGCGGTAATAATCCAACCAGACATCTCCTCATTTCCGGCTATAATACCGACATCGCAAAAACCTGCGACAGCCGGTTCCAGATGCCCTCTGACCCTGCCGGACGCTGTGCAGTTTCGGTTCATTATTATACTCCTGCCACCTTTGCGATCCTCGAAAGTGACGCAAGCTGGGGAAAAAATCAGAAAACCTGGGGCAGTGATAGTGATATCGCTGAGCTGAACAGGAATTTTGATCTTCTGGCAAACACCTTCTCAAACAAGGGCATTCCCGTTATCGTAGGCGAATACGGCTGTCCGACAAAAAATAAAGAGAAGGAATCTGTGGAGAAATATCTCACTTCAGTGTGTGAGGCGGCGCTGTCGAGAGGCGGAATCTGCCCGGTTTTGTGGGATATAACTGATCTTCACTACAGCCGTTCCAATGCAGCGATGAAGGACAGCGTGGTTCAGGAGCAGTTTGCTGCACTTGCTGCGAAGTATTGTGATTCAAAGCCGCCGGAGATCGTGGGTGATGTTAATGCGGACGGTTTGTTCAATGTGGCAGACCTTGTGGCATTGCAGGCATTTCTGGCTTATGGAAGAGAGCTTGAAAATGAAAGTGCAGCTGATCTTTGTCATGACGGAGATATTGATATTTTTGATCTTGTGACAATGAGAACGTTTTTGGCAAAAGTGTAAATAACATCAAATCTGATTAGCTTAAAACTGTCACTCTGCATAAATAAAAGAGGTGCTGAAAATAAATCAGCACCTTTTTGTTTAAATAAATAATATTCAGAATTACAGCCTTCAGCAGTGTCAGCAGAAGACTTGAAATATTTTAAATCAATTACTAAATAACTGCGTATAGATTGGTTTCCCAGGCAGGAATGTAAAGCTGGTGACGGAGATAAAGCTTGTACCTTTCGTTAAGTGCCTTTATCAGCAGCGGAAGCTCAAAAATGTCCTCATTTCGGTGATAAAGAGCGATCATGAGCTTGGGGGCGTAGTGGGAAATTGTCTGAGCTGCACCCCAGATCGCTTCACGTTCAAAGCCTTCAACGTCCATTTTTATGATGGTGGCAGGCTTTCCCTGGAGAACACTGTCCACCGATCTGGCTTCGACAAAGTTTTCGGAAAACGCCGAAATAGCGGACTGTCTGCCAGCTTTGGCAGCAAAGGGCAGGGAAGTGTCAATACACCAGGCAGCTGCATTTATTGGGTAAACATTGGGCATACTGTCAGTGAATTTTGAGAGCTTCTTGAAATTTTTCTTGTCAGGCTCAAGGGCATAAATCGAGGAGTATCTGCCGTTGGTGAACTCCAGCAGCTCCCGGACGGTGTCGCCGTTGTAAGCGCCGAGATCAACGTAAGTTTCGCTGATATGAGGCTTGATAATGCTGTGATAGATCTCCTCTTTTGGGGTTGTGACGGAGGAGAGATATTCGATCTTGCCGCTGATCTTGAAGTTGATGATATTGGCGTAAACTTTTCTGGAATAGTCATCAGCGAGACTGTCATAGACCTGACGAATCTTCTCTTGGTTCTGGACACAGAAATCGTAGGTGAACAGACCTGTTCCGGCAACAGGAACATCAGGGACATAAAGAGTATGCTTTGAAGCAATGTCATGTATCTTGTCAACGATCTCCTGATAGCCGGCTGCAAAGGCGAGTACCACTACAAAATCTTCAGCCATTTCTTCAACCTCAGACAGCTTATGTACAAGAAAGCCTTCAAATGAATGCCCACGGACAAACTCATCACTGGCGAAAATTCCGGCAACTTTTATGTTCATCTGTCTGAATACAGTCATGATCTTCAATGCACCGTCGCCCATTCCATAGATAAAAATGGGACGTTTTTCTGCCTTAAGCCTTTCCCAGGACGTAATTTTTTCTGTAATAAAGGAAATCATTTTCTCACTCCGGTCAAAATTATAAATTATTGATCACCATCATCAAAGGGATCGTTGGGATCATGGATTGAACCGCCCATCATGTCTCTTCCTCTGATACCGTATCTGTCACGCATAATGTTAATGTATTTGTCGATCAGGTCGGAGACTTTTCTGACGTGTTTAACACAGTGAATTTCTTTGGAGGGGGTATCTGCATCCTTGCTGTAAATGATAATGGTGCCGCAGCCCACAAGGCGCTGCCAGAAAGGATATTTAACTTTTTTGTCAGTAATTTTGTAGAGGTCGATCTCGTCTTCATCAATACTGAAAAAGCCAGTGCGTGTGATGAATTTGGTTTCAGTCAGAAAATATCTTGTAAAGGAGAGCGACCAGCCAAACAGAGTTCGTTTTTTGTCAGTCCAGATATAGTTTATATCACTTTTTTTCATAATAACTCCTCCTGTAACGGTCTATTGTATCAATATAATTCTATCACAAAAATGCCTGCAAGTCAATAGTTTTGGCTGACTAAAAATATTGGTTTTCGATTTGCGGCTGAACAGCCTTTTAGCGTGAAAAGCAAGCGAGGGGCGCTGCCCCCTTCCCCGCCAGAGACGCTGTCTCTGGACTCTGCC
>CAMNFW010000250.1 GCA_946537565.1 uncultured Ruminococcus sp.
GTCCGCCTTGATAAAGAAGCAGCTGATGCCTTGAATAAGATGATGAAGGACTATTGTAACGAGACAGGACTGAATAATTTCATAGTTTACGGTACAACAAAGACCTACACTGACGAAGGTTCATACTGTCCGAGAAAATTTCTTGAATCAGAAACAGCCTGCTGTGTAGATCTTGCGGTAAACGGCTCAGCGGGAATTGTTACATATGACGGACGTGACAAGGAATCCTGGATAGTAGACAACTGCTACAAATATGGGTTTGTAGTTCGCTATCCATTCGGAAAGGAAGAAATGACCGGAGAGAATTATTGTCCGTGGCATCTCAGGTATGTAAATACACTCAATTCATCTGTAATGCACACAAATGATCTTTGTATTGAGGAATACTTTGATTTTGCAAAGAATTATACCTTTGATAATCCGTATAAATTCAATCTTGACGGAGTTATATATAATATTTATGGCTTGTCAGCTACAGAGGAAGGCTCTGCAGTGAGGGTGCCGATCAGCGGAAACTATAAGGTTTCGGGCAATAATATAGATTCGTTTATAATTTCTGCAAAGGAATAAAATATTAAAAGCTAAAACTGCTCTTTCGGGCAGTTTTTGTTCTTAGAGGAGAAAATCAGCCATAGTAATTAGTAGAGGTGATCGCAATGAAAAGAGCTTTACTGCTGATGATTATGGTTAGTTTTCTGGTATTGATGAGACCGGTGAAAGCGGAGGCAGAAACGATTGAAACCGCCGGATTGTGTGCATATATACTTATCGAATCCGGAACAGGAACAGTGCTTGAGGAATATAATTCTCATGAGCGGAGAAATCCTGGATATCTGACTAAGCTTATGAGCCTGCTGCTTGTGGCTGAGGACATTGAAACCGGAAAATATTCACTTGAAACAGAGCTGACAGCATCACAGTCAGTTTATGGAACTAAAGGAAGCGTTGTGTGGCTGGAGCCTGGTGATAAAATGACAGTTGAAGAGCTTTTGAAATCGGTGATAATAGGCAATGCCAACGATGCAATGAAGGTATTGGCGGAGGCTTCGGAATTTACGGAAGAGAATTTTGTTAAGCGAATGAACAGTGAAACCTTTGATCTTGGGCTTCGTGACACTGCATTTTACTCAGCCTGCGGATATGCAGATGAACGTGAGTACACAACAGCAGCTGACATGGCAGTGATCTGTTCACATCTGGCGAAATACGGCTTTCTGAAGCCATATTTTCAGACATGGCGTGATTTTGTCAAAGAGGGCAGGACAGAGCTTGTCAGTGAGAACACTCTTTCCCGTACATATAAACGTCACGGCGGTTTCAAGGCTTGTCATTCTGAGCTGGCAGGATATTGTGCGGCTGAGTACGGTGAAAGCTCAGGAACTGCTGGATATATAGCAGTAGTTCTTGGTGCGGACGATGAGGACATATCCTTGAAGTCAGCAAGAAAGCTGATCGACCACGGATTTGCAGATTATAAAGTGACAGCCACGATGTTTCCGGATGAAATGATGAGACCGGTAACGGTCCGCAGGGGAGAAGAACCGGCAGTAGAAATTAAGATAAAGAATCAAAGCCGCATTGTCATTCCACGGGGAGTGAGTGAATTAAGTACAGTAGTAGTTCTGCCGGAATATCTTACAGCTCCGCTTAAAAAAGGTCAGCGGATAGGAACGGCAGCTTTCTACAATGAGAAAAATCTTGTTTGTGAGACTGATATTATCACGGCTGAAGAGGTGAAGAGAACAACATACAGATATATATTTGAAAAAACTATAGTCGAATTGTTTAAATAATGATGTTGAAATTTGTAAGAAACTAACAAATGTTGCGTTTGTTACGCAAAGGTACTTGAAATAATTCTAAAAATATTGTATGATAAAGATGGTAATTTGTAATTGCATGGCAATGCTGTGCAAATTGGAGGTAAAAACAATGTCTTTAAAACTCAACACAAAATATCTGAGCGATTTTATCAATGCTGATGAAATGGCTGGGATCAGACCTCAGGTAGAGGCTGCTGCTGCATCTCTTCATGAAAAAACAGGACTGGGCAACGATTTTCTCGGCTGGGTTGATCTTCCTACAGCATATGACAAGGAAGAATTTGCCCGTATCAAAGCCGCTGCTGAAAGGATAAAGAGCAATTCTGACATCCTTATCGTAATAGGCATAGGCGGTTCATATCTTGGCGCAAGAGCTGCCATCGAGCTGCTGAAATCGCCCCTTTACAATAATATGAAAAAGGATACACCTGACATCTACTATGTTGGAAACAGCATCAACCCTACATACCTTAATGAAGTTATTTCACTTTGTGAGGGCAAGGATTTTTCAGTAAATGTCATTTCAAAGTCAGGAACTACCACTGAGCCTGCTCTGGCATTCAGAATTTTCAAGAAAATGGTAGAGGATAAGTACGGTAAGGAAGAGGCTAAGAACCGTATCTTTGCTACAACTGACAAGGCAAGGGGAACACTTAAGAGCCTTTCTGATTCAGAGGGTTATGAGACCTTTGTTATTCCTGATGATGTAGGCGGACGTTTTTCAGTGCTTACAGCAGTAGGACTTCTTCCTATTGCAGTTGCAGGCTGTGACATAGACGCACTGATGAAGGGTGCAGCAAAGGCACAGGCTGAGCTTACCGCTGATTTTGAAAACAATGACTGCTATAAATATGCAGCTCTCAGAAATATCCTTTACAGAAAAGGCAAGTCAGTAGAGATGCTGGTATCCTATGATCCCAGCTTCGTAATGATGTCTGAGTGGTATAAGCAGCTGTTCGGCGAGAGTGAAGGAAAGGACAACAAGGGTATTTTCCCGGCATCCGTTACCTTCTCCACTGATCTTCATTCAATGGGTCAGTACATCCAGGACGGCGCAAGAATAATGTTTGAGACAGTTGTTGATATAAAGACTCCCAAGCAGGATCTTTTCCTGGAGCCTGATGAGGAGAATCTTGACGGTCTTAATTTCCTGACAAACCAGAATATGTCTGTTGTAAACAGAAAGGCATTTGAGGGTACTGTTCTTGCTCATACAGAAGGCGGAGTACCTAACATAATACTTGAGCTTGAGGACACAACCGAAGAGAGCGTTGGCTATATGATCTATTTCTTTGAGAAAGCCTGTGCAGTATCCGGATATGTTCTCGGCGTAAATCCCTTTAATCAGCCTGGTGTAGAGAGCTACAAGTCAAATATGTTTGCACTTCTTGGCAAGCCCGGCTATGAGGGAGCAAAGGCTGCTCTTGAGGCAAAGCTGGGCTGATGACCGGCTTTCATATAAACCAATAATCACACACTGCCTGCGGGCAATGGAAGGAGTAAATCATGATCAAACTAATTATCGGCAAAAAGGGTACTGGCAAAACTAAAATCCTCATCGACGACATCA
>CAMNFW010000251.1 GCA_946537565.1 uncultured Ruminococcus sp.
TATGGAGGAACTGCTTCCGGCTGAAAACGGCGACCCCGTTAACCCTATGCTTAAAGAACAGTATGAGCTTATCCACGGCAGCTGGCCCGAAAATTACGATGAGGCTGTTATTGTCCTCACTAAAAATAATGAGATCCCCGATATCATCGTCTATACCCTCGGCCTCAAAGACCCCGATGGCTTCAAGGAAAACCTTAAGGCTGTCATGAATCAGCAGGAAATTACTAACTACGGTCAGACCGAATGGACCTTCGATGAGATCATGAATAAAAAATTCAAACTCATCCTCCCCTGCGATTATTATCAGAAAAATGAGTCCGGTTCCGGTTATGTTGACCTCACCGAAAATTCTACCGGCCTTAATTATATGTTTAATTCCGATTCAGTCGGTACCGATATCAAGATCGTCGGCTTTATCCGTCCGAATGAAGACGTTAAAACTCCTATGCTCAACAGCTATATCGGCTATACAAATAAGCTCACTGAGTTTATTATCAATACTACCAACGACAGCGAGATCGTTAAGGCTCAGAAAGCTGATGAAACTGTTGATATCATCTCAGGTAATAAATTCCTGACTGATGATTATACAGGTCCCTCCGATGACGAAAAAATCTCCGATGCTAAAGATTTTGTCAGCTCCGCTGATACAGACAAAAAAGCTGAGATCTTAAAGTTCATTTCCGCTCAGCCTGACCCGGCTCAGCTCGATGCCCAGATCCAGCAGGCTATGCTCGATTTCGACCGTGATTCTTTCATTGAACAGGTTTCTCAGATGTATTCCGAGAACCTCGGCGTGGATTCCGCTCAGGTTGCTTCCTTTATCGAGCAGATGAGCGATGAAGAACTTATGGAATACGCTAAGGAAGCTATGCGTACTCAGATCACTGAACAGTATGCTGCCGCTTCCCAGAAACAGCTCGCTTCTTTGTCTAATGATGAACTCGCTAAACAACTCTCAAAAACTGCTATTTCCAATGAAATGTATCTCCTCATCTTCGATGAGTTCCTCCCGTCAGGTGTCTCCGATTCTTCCTTCGAGGAAAATCTTAAACTCCTCGGCAGCGCTGATCTTGATGATCCCTCTCAGATCCGCATTTATGCTAAATCCTTCGAGGATAAAGACAAAATATCTGAAGAAATCGATGCTTACAATGCTACTGCCGATGAAGCTGATGTTATCCACTATACCGACTATGTCGCTCTTCTGATGTCTTCTATCACAAGCATCATAAGCGGTATTTCTTACCTGCTTATCGCTTTCGTTGGTATTTCACTCGTCGTTTCTTCTATCATGATCGGTATCATTACTTACATCTCTGTTCTTGAACGTACAAGAGAGATCGGTATCCTCCGTGCTATCGGTGCTTCAAAACGAGACGTTTCCACCGTATTCAATGCGGAAACCCTCCTTATCGGTTTCGCTGCCGGAGTTATCGGTGTCGGAGTTTCAATGCTTCTGACCATTCCGATCAACCTCATCATTCACGCTGTCACAAGTCTTGATACCCTCACCGCTCATGTTCCGATTCCAGCAGCTATAATTCTTATCTTGATCAGCATGGGTCTCACATTCGTCGCTGGTCTTATCCCGTCCGGCGTTGCATCAAGAAAAGACCCCGTTGAAGCCCTCAGAACTGAATAATCCAATATTAAAAGCCATAGCATTTTCTCTGCTATGGCTTTTATTCTTTCCTCAGAAGCTATCTGCGTAAGAAATAAGTATCTCTGAAAGCTTCTTGATATATTCTTCCGAAAATACATCGCTGAATCCACATTCCTTAAGCGACGACTTGAACTTATTGTTCTTGTTGTCAGAGGATATGCGTGCGATTTTTTCATATTTTTCCAGTGCCTGTTCTCCGTTGTTTACGGCATCTTCAAAGATATCCAATGCCGCCAGCGCTGATACTCCATAACTGATATAATATCCCGGTGCTTCAAATAAATGCGATACATAATATATCGGATAGCTCTCTGAATAATCTCCAAGTACCTCATTGTAAAGATCTACTATGTCCTGAGGCTCAGATTCATTTATCACTGTCAGCGCACGATATTCAAACTCCCCTATCAGAAAACTCGATACTACCGCTTCTATCAGTCCGTATGCTTTGTACAGCTTCATCGCATCTGCTTGCTTTCCGTACATTTCATCATAATACTGCATAAACAGTATCTCCAGCGCCTGTGACTGTATTTCAGCTATGTCCATATTTCCTATAGAAGTCAGGAATGGCTCGTCATCATAATGCGCTGCATAATAATGCCCGAATTCATGGATCGCCGTCAGCATATCTTCACAGCTTCCGTCTGTGTATACAAACATTCTCGCTGAGCCGTCTGTATACATTCTTGAAGTATATGAACCAGTATAGCTGGAGTCTCCGCTTCCGGTAACATAATACTTGTTGTCAGCCAGCTCCTTTGCTGCTGCTCCTATCTCCGGTGACAGCTTTGCTGAATACTCCGCAAGAGTACCAAAAATATCATTGAAGGTCACTGGATCATCAAATACCTTATCACTATTCTTCTGATCAAAAAATGAATCTATGATCTTCTCCTGTGCCGGTATCATATACTTCTCAATACTCTCTGACAGCTTAAGTATATCCTCCGGTGTATAGTCCCGGTTATAGCTGTCATAAAATGTATCCGGTTCATAGCCTGAGAGTATGTCGATATATATCTCTGCTGCCTTGAGACATTTCTCGTCCTCGTCCATTTCATCATCATATGCTATGTCATAATAATCATCAAGCTCCTCGTCTGAAAGCTCAAAATCTACCTTCGCATAACCTTCCACTCGCTTCAGACTCATGCCCGATGTTGTAAAATAATCTACAAGATCATCTTCTATATAATCCTTGAACATATCTGAATAATACTTGCTCTTGTAACCGTGACAAAAAGCAAAATACAGCGCATTTTCTATTATATAACAGTCTCGGTAAAGATCATCATATTTCTTTTCCAGTTCCTCATTGTCAAAGTCAAGATTATATGCAAGCTGAGCTTCGTTGTAAGCATCTGCCGATCTGTTCATAAGCTCCATGAGCTGTTCCATTTCATCCCTGATCTTTTCCTCGTTACCAGGCTTTCTCACATCACTCCGCAGCTGCTCAGCAAGCTCATTCACTTCATCAACATCCGCTGACTGGTATTTTCCGCTGCTTACTTCACTGATCGACTCCTGTCTCGCCTCTTCTCTTGAAGCTTCTTCTTTTTTGCTCCTGTCACTTCTGTAACCCGATGAACAGGAACAGAATACAAACGGCATTACTGCTGCCGTTACAAGTGATAGTATCCTGTATTTTTTCATTCATTTCCTCCTGTAAGCTGTGTAACAGCCTTCGG
>CAMNFW010000252.1 GCA_946537565.1 uncultured Ruminococcus sp.
CTCGGAACAGCCTTTATGAAGTCCAGTTCCAATGACGGGTCAGCTTTAAGCTCCTTGTCTGAAACTGAACTGCCGGAAAATTTTCTGTAATGATTATTTTTTCTTCGCTCAGTGTTTATATTCCTGACAGCCTGAACAGCTTCAAAAAGTCTTGCCCTTCCGGATATTCCGTATGCCTTAAGGGAAGGTGTCACAGCCAGACAGATAGTTTTTTCAGTTCGTGATACATCAGCGACTACAAGATTAGTATCAAGAGGATCAAGTCCCCTGTCCACACACTCTACAGAAGCATAAAAGGATTTAAGATCAATTGCAATATATACTCTGTCTGTATTCTCCAAAGTCATCACCTCCATTCAGAACAAATGGTCTTTTTATTATTATAGCACATTTATTCTCTTTTGTCAATACAAAATGCCCCGGACCGACTATAATTTTATACTCGATCCGGGGCACAATTTACCTTTGAAGTTTTTTAAGCTGCTTCACTGAATCATGCTGATGCTTCAAAGCCATAAACTCAGTTGTTTCCTATTTTTTCAACCTTCATCAGGTTTGTTGTTCCGGAAACACCAAGAGGCACACCAGCTGTTATCGCAACAAGATCACCATCCTGCACAAGTCTATGCTCCTCAGCTGCCTCAACTGCGGCTGCAAAAAGCTCATCAGTGCTGGTCTTCTCGTCGATGATAAAGGGAATTACTCCCCAGCTCATATTCATCTGACGGCAGACGATCTCACTCATCGTACAGCCTATTATCGGGCAGCCCGGACGATATTTCGATATAAGCCTTGCAGTCTGTCCGCCAAGAGATACAGTGATTATTGCTCTTGCATCAAGGTCATGGGCAGTTGTAACAGTAGCATGGGCAATAGCTTCTGCTACATTTCCGTTAGGCAGAGAGCGGCGCTCTGAGAACTGTGCCTTATAATCAATATTGTTTTCTGTAGTCTCAGCGATCAGCGCCATTGTCTTTACGGCTTCAACCGGGAAAGCTCCTGCTGCGGTCTCACCTGAAAGCATTATTGCGCTGGTGCCGTCATAAATAGCATTTGCAACGTCAGTTATCTCAGCACGGGTAGGTCTTGGATTTGTTATCATAGACTCCAGCATCTGAGTGGCTGTGACAACTTGTTTTCCAGCGTTATAGCCTTTTTTGATAAGCTCCTTCTGGATAGCAGGTATACGCTCAAAGGGTATCTCTACACCCATATCGCCTCTTGCTACCATGATTCCGTCAGCTGCTTCAAGTATCTCGTCGATATTCTCAACACCGTCTGTATTTTCGATCTTGGCTATTATACGCACATCAAACCAGCCCAGGCTCTGGGTGAATTTTCTGAGATAATTTATATCTGCCGCAGAACGCACAAAGCTTGCAGCAATGAAATCAAAGCCCATTTTTGCTCCGAATTCCAGATCGTCCATGTCTCTCTCGCTGAGATAAGGCATTGAAAGCTTTACGCCAGGTACATTTATTCCCTTATTGTTTGAAAGTGTTCCGCCATGGATAATACGGCAGACTATCTCAGTCTTTGTGACCTTTTCAGCCAGCAGCTCAATAACACCGTCATTGATAAGTATCCTTGTGCCGATGCTTACATCTCTCGGCAGCTTTTTGAAGCTGATGCTGCCTATTTCATTGGTACACGGAACGTCCTCAGTGGTAAGGATATACTGATCGCCGTCATGGATCTCCACCGGCTTATTGTCAACAAATTTACCCAGACGTATCTCAGGTCCCTTTGTGTCCAGAAGGGTCGCAACTGGCAGATCAAGCTCACGGCGGAGATTTTCGATCATTTTCAGGCGCTTCTCATGAGTTTCATAATCGCCGTGAGAGAAATTGAATCTTGCGACATTCATGCCCGCAAGCATAAGCTCACGCATTATGTTTTCGTCATCAGTAGCAGGGCCGATGGTACATACAATCTTAGTCTTTCTCATAATTAAGCTCCTTATTCAAAACATATTAAAGCTTCTGCAGCTTTGCATAATTTGCCATGATCTTTTTAGTTCCGGTTTTATCGAAGGCTATTTCCAGCATAGCATCGTTGGACATTGGTTTTACTGAAAGTATTACACCCTCACCAAATATCTTATGCAGAACTCTTTCGCCAGGCTCATAAGTCACCTGACTTGAAGCAGCAGGTGCGCCGGAATATTTCTTTTCTCTTGCAAGCTGCTGCTGGAGTGACATTGACTGAACTTCTGTCACAGCCTTGTCATCGCCTGAAAGATCACTGCTGACAGTCTTGGTATTGTCATGCTTGTCGATTATTTCACGGCCGATCTCACGAATAAACCTTGAAGTGACGTTTCTCTGTGTCTGACCGAAGAGCATACGCTGTCTTGAACTGGTGAGATACAGCTTCTTCTTTGCACGGGTTATAGCCACATAAGCCAGTCTGCGCTCCTCTTCAAGATCATCCTCAGTGTCAATTGAACGGGAGCTGGGGAAGATATTCTCCTCCAGGCCTACAACAAACACATTTGAATACTCCAGACCCTTTGCAGAGTGGACTGTCATAAGTGTTACCCTGTCATCGCCGTCATCCCGGTCAGCTTCGGTATAAAGCGCAACTTCCTCAAGAAATCCGCCTAATGTAGGATCCTCACTCTGCTGCATATACTGCACGATAGATGAACGAAGCTCCTGAACGTTTTCTATTTTGGTCTCTGCATTTTCAAGCTTTTTCAGTGAATCAAGATATCCTGTCTCTTCCAGCACCAGGTCAAGGAACTCATCAAGCGGCAGCTCCTCTGACTTCTCCATAAGCTTTCCAAACATTGCCGCTGCATTTTTAAGAGAAGCAACCTTCTTGGAAAGAGGTGCATATTCCTCACAGGTACACATTACCTCATAGGGTGAAAGCCTTAGATCACGGCTGATATCCTCGATCAATGCAACTGTGGAATCGCCGATATTCCGCTTTGGCTCGTTGATTATACGCCGGAAGCGCAGCATATCATTAGGATTGTTTATGAAGCTGAGATATGAGGTAACGTCCTTTATCTCCTTGCGGTCATAGAATCTCATGCCGCCGTAAACACGGTATGGGATATTGTTTTTTACAAGCGCACGCTCTATGGCATTGGACTGGGCGTTCATACGGTAAAGCACCGCATTGTTCTCATACCTGCCGGTGAGCTTATAGTTTTCTTTAATGGTATCAGCCACGAACTGAGCTTCATCGTTCTCGTCGATAGCCTTGTACCAATAGATCATATCGCCCTTTTCATCATTAGTCCAGAGGGATTTTTCCTTGCGTCCCTGGTTATTTTTGATAACTGAATTTGCAGCATC
>CAMNFW010000253.1 GCA_946537565.1 uncultured Ruminococcus sp.
CCTTTTCCTCGTCCTTGGATTTTTTAGGAAGACCGGCATCCATAGTATTGAGGAATGAGGCAGGGTCATAGCATACACCTTCGTATCTGACCTCAAAGTGACAGTGAGGACCGGTGGAGTTTCCTGTAGAGCCCACAAGACCGATAAGCTGTCCCTTTGTTACATACATACCCTCAACAGCCACAACATAGCTCATGTGACCGTAAACAGTCTGGTAGCCGTCAAGATGATCTATCATAACAACGTTGCCGTAACCGCCGGAATTCCAGCCGGCTGATACAACGATGCCATCTCCGGCAGCGTATATCTCAGTACCGCTTCCGGCAGCGATATCAAGACCCTTGTGATTTCGGTCACTGATGAAGGTATCACTTATCCAGCCGCCGTCTACAGGCCAGCCGAATTCACCGGAACCGGTAAGAGGACCGCCGAAGTAAACTGACAGCGGAGAATCAGGCTGAGCGGAATAAGTTCCGATGCCGATCTGTTCAACGATAGGCTCTTTTGTGATCTTGCTGCTGATGACACGGCGTGAGCGTTCGATTCCGTCAACATAAGTTATCTCGATATTGCTGGTTTTTTCGCCTCTTTCGCCCTTGACGAGAATGGATTCAATGCCCACATTCAGGGCGCTGGTCTCAACCTCAATAGTTTCATAGTCAAGGAAAGAGAGAGTTTCCATTTCCTTTACATACTGAACGGGCAGGTAGCTTTCCTTTTCGATGACATTGAGTATCTGACCGGGGATAAAGCCTTCTTTAGCAGAAGGGTTGACCTCATAGAATTTTTCCAGTGTCATGCCGTATTTATTGCAGATAGAGGCTTCGGAATCTCCGGGCTGAGCGACACAAAGAGCTTTTTTCTCTTTAGTAGATGTGAGCAGTTTAATTGTATCGTTTTTGTTCATTACACTGTTGGCGAGGTAAATTCCCTTGGTATATTCGATCTTGTTGACATAAGAAAGATCGTGGATAACACCGTCAACGGGGTAATTCAGGAGATTGTCCATAAGAGCGTCCTGAACGGCATCTCTGTCATCTACAGCACCGATGAAATTGCCGTCGATGTAGATACCGTAGGCTTCGGTAAGCTCCTCATCTGAGGCAGCGAGCATCTCATCTGCAAGCTGACCGGCAGAAACATATTTATCCTCATCAGAAACTATTCTGAGGGAGAATTGAGCAGAAAGGTCGATATGTTCTTCATTTTCGGAATAGGAGATACGCTGCTGGACATCATGTTCAGCTTCATCGAAATCAGCCTCAGCGCTGATAATACCAATTTCCCGTCCGTTATACTCCACGGCTATGCCATATTCAAGGCTTGAGCCGATGCGTATCATTCCCACAAGAAAGGCAACAGAAAGAATCGGCAGGAGATAATTGAAAGCGGTATAAGCAACACCGTCATCGCCGAAGAGGAATGAACCGATGAATTTAATGATAGCAGAAATATATTTCCAGCCGCCAGCTTTTTTAGCTTTGCGGATATCTCTTGTCAGCTGGTTGGAGGTTTTAACACGGCTGCGGAAGGGCTCTGTGACAGTTCTGAAAATGAGAGCAAAGGCCCTGCCGATCATTTTCAGGATATTCCAAAGCTCCAGAAGTATGAATCTGACACCTTTGAATATAACGAGCAGAATGGCTGCAAAGAACTTTACCACAGAAAGACCAGCTCTCATGAACAGGCTGGCTATACCATTTCCGATTTTTTTCAGCAGACTCAAATTGTCAGCCTCCTTATTACAGAATAGTTACAATATATTATATCTGCATAATGTGAAAATACTATGATAATTCAGATGTTTTTTTAAAATCTGGAAGGATTTGTAGACTTGCACAAAAACAGCCGGAATATACAATAAATTTTTTGGAATGAGCAGTTGACATTGACCGTTCATTGGAGTAGAATTGTAGTATACTATTTATAAAGGGAGCGGGAAAGCATGAAAGCTTCGGAGCTGAAATATGTAACTGAATTTGATATCAATGCGGCTTACGTCAACGTTACCTCGGCAGATATGTACAAAGAGGTGCAGAAGCTGAACGGAGATATGCTTAAAATGCAGAAGAAACGGATAAGGTTTCTTAAGGACTTCTGGGCGATGGCTGTGTCCAATATATTCATGCTGATATTAGGAATGCTGGCGGCGGTGAACGGCGGAAGCATTTCGCTGCTTTGCAAGCCGGAGCGGATCGGCAATGTATGGATATGTATTGGATTCAGCCTGATATTTCTGGTATTGTTCGGGTGGTTTGTGATATTCAGGAGGATATACAGCTGGAAGCTGGGGCTGCTTATAACAGCACCGCTGATACTGGTGAACTATGCGTTTATACTGCTTGCAATCTGCAATGTTTATTTGCTTATGATAATGAATGCCATAGATAAGGACATAAGGGATCAGGCTGGATATCCCCATTTCACGCAGCTTGTCACATCTTACATCAGAGATGAGGAGGATGCTGAGGAGGGTGAAATGGACGATGCTGAGTACAAATACAAAAGCGCACCTGAGCCGGAGGAGAAAGGTCCGGATACGCTTTGAATATATAGTTAAAAATAAATTGCTGTTCATTAAAAATTTACAAATTCAATTTCTGCCAAAGCTTGCATTATGCAAGCTTATGTGGTATAATTAATTACGTTGAGTGTGCATGACACACTGACTGCAAAAGATATGCGTTGAAGCGGAAGGTTGCCGGCGGTATGCCGGGGAATTTCCGTGGAGTATGTCCGATTTTAAACCGGGCGAATGGGATAGCGGACACAGTATGTGTGATTATGAGCTGGGCAGCTTGCGTATGCCCTGCTATGCTCTAATTGTGTCTCTATATGCCAGAAACAGCCTGGAAAACAATGGTTTTTCGGGTATTTTTTATCAGATAAGGCATGAAACACACGGAAACGTGTGAACCCAGAAAGCGTCCCCGTAATTTATCCAAGGAGGCGAAAATAATGGCAGTCAACGAAAAAATCAGATTCAAGATCAAGGGCTACGATCACGCTACTGTTGATATTGCAGCAGCTAAGATCGTTGAGGCAGCTAAGAGAAGCGGTGCAAGAGTTTCAGGACCTATCCCGCTCCCTACTGATAAGGAGATCGTTACTATCCTCCGTGCTGTACACAAGTACAAGGACAGCCGTGAGCAGTTTGAGATGAGAACTCATAAGAGACTTATCGACGTTATCCGTCCTACAGAAAAGACAACTGCTGCTTTTGATAAGCTTGAACTCCCCGCAGGCGTAGACGTTGTTATGGAAGTCAAGTAATTGACCGAAATTACGCT
>CAMNFW010000254.1 GCA_946537565.1 uncultured Ruminococcus sp.
TGACAATATCCGGCAAAGCCGCAGAACAGGATACTATACTGCATAGCGCCTCAGTTTTACCATATTTTTTTGCATATTCAAGCAAGCCGTCCACAAATCTGCTCATAGCTTTACCGTTTTTAAGCGGAACTCTCGCACCGCAGCGCATACGGCTGATATTTGACTGATCGAAGTCTGCTAATTCGGCTATATCAATGTTATCTGCATTAACAGCCTCCATAATGATATTGATCCTATCGCTAAGCATAGAGACACCTCCGGTAATGATATCATAAATAATTATACAGTGTGACATTTGAAAAGTCAATGACTATTTAATGACAAGGCTTGATTTGTGTAAAGCTGTATGTTATAATATATATATTGATACGTTCAATGTTGATTCTACTGCGCTAAATTTCCCATTATATGGAGATAAGGTGCCAAAGAAGGAGGTATTATCATGAAAAAGCGATTATTCTCAGCGTTGACAGCAATGGTAATGACAATGACCGCAGGACTTGCTGCATTTCCGTCAAATACATTTTTCATCACAGCAAATGCTGCTGACCCAATAACCGGCGAGACCAGCGACGGCTTTACCTACGAGATAGGCTCCGACTATGTACGGATAACCGACTGGACCGGCGACAAGGAGACAGTCACCTCGCTTATCATGCCCGACACCATTGAAGGTCAGACTGTTACAGAGATCGGCGTTGGTGTAATAGATGATATGCCTTTGCTGACTCACCTTGAACTGCCGTCTGATTTGCAGCTGTTACGTTGGTTTAATCTCTGTAACTGCGATTCACTCAAGGAACTGACTATACCTAAAACGATAAAACAGTCTGGCGGTATAGAGGCTGCCTCAGGCTACGGAATAGGTTTCCATACTGCGCTTTCTGATTCAGCCCTTGAAACTATCATACTTGAAGACGGCATTGAGTATGTTCCGAACTATCTCTGTGATAGTCTTGGCACTGTAACAAAGGTGGTTATCCCGGATTCCGTCAAGACTATCGGTGCATATGCCTTTGCAAACGCTGACAGTCTTGCAGAGATAGACATTCCTTCCACTGTAACTGTTATTGAAGATCATGCCTTTTCTGGTAACGATGCAATTACCGATATGATACTGTCAGAGGGTATCGAAACTCTCAGCAACCACGCTTTCATAAACTGCGCTTCACTGACCACAGTGAAGCTGCCGTCAACTCTCAGAGTTATAGGGAATTATGCTTTTGAAGACTGCGCCGCTCTGACAAGTGTTGACTTCAACGAGGGACTTGAAACGATCGGACTTGACATCTTAAAAAATGCTCCCAACGTAAAGGAAGTTACTATTCCCTCAACTGTGACCGAAGCAAGCTGGGCTTTAGAAAATTCATCTGTTGAAACGGTCAACATAGCTGACGGAGTTGAAAGGCTGCCTAACAAGCTTTGCGGAGGTTCGGTTGTAACTACACTGAATTATCCGGAAACGGTGACTGATCTGGGCGAAAATTTATTTGATCACGCAACCGCTATCAAGGAATTTACTGTTCCTGAGCGGATAACCGCTGGCAGAAGCGTATTCTATTGTTCTTCCCTTGAAAAAATAACCTTCGAGGGTAGCCGGACGGAGATACCCGAATGGTTTATGAATTACGCAGAAAACCTTAAAACCATTGAATTTCCGGCTGGACTTACAACTATAGGCGAATGTGCTTTCAGTTACTGTAAATCACTGGAATCGCTGAATATTCCGGATACTGTAACTAAGATCGGTAACTCGGCAGTCACATACTGTGAATCGCTGACTGATATTCATATGCCTGAAAATGAATGTGAATACGGTTCATATGTTTTTTACAATGATGATGCACTGAAAAGAATAACTATCCCGGCTTCTATCAAATATGATACAGGCTCATGGATGTTTAATAACTGTGATTCACTGGAATCAGTAACTTATGCAGAAGAAAATACATTCATACCAGCACGAAGCTTTCAGAGCTGTCCTTCACTTAAGGAAGTAAA
Source organism: uncultured Ruminococcus sp. (assembly GCA_946537565.1). GTDB lineage: Bacteria > Bacillota > Clostridia > Oscillospirales > Ruminococcaceae > Ruminococcus. The sequence goes on from CAMNFW010000254.1 coordinate 2,002, forward strand.
CCTTCCGGACACTATGGACGAAATACAGTATCAGGCATTCTATGACTGTGGTTCACTCAGGAGCATTGATATTAACGATTCTGTAACTCAGATAAACGGAAATGCTTTCGGCTACTGTGAATCCCTTAAAAATGTACATCTTCCGGCAAATCTGAAATTCCTGGGCAGAACTGTATTTTATAACTGTACTGCTCTTGAAGAAATAACTATACCGAAAAGTATTGAAGAGACCGACGGCGGCTGTTTCGTAAATAGCGGTATCAGGGAGATATGGTTCGAGGACGGGATAGAGTCAATTCCCTATGAATTATGTGCTGATACACCTGAGCTGGAAACAGTTCATCTTCCCGGTTCATTAAAAGAAATCCAGGACAGTGTATTTTATAAATGCCATAAGCTTGAAACGCTGGATATGCCTTTTGAACCCGGCGATCTTATACCAAATGAGAATTATTATTATTTCACCTTCATGGATTGTGAATCTCTTCACGATGACAGAGTTTCGGTTGCAGATTTTGCATCGACCTTCATCAACAAAATAGAGACAACTCCCGGCGAGGGCGGAGTTGTAAACTATACTGTCTATTACAAAACAAACCCGACCTTTAAGGATATTTTTGACTGTGGATATATACACATTGCCACAGACAGTCACAATCCGATCGTAAGCCGCAGTCTTCCTGTTGGTCTGCGTCCAAACGAAATTATGACTACCCGTATGGATTTCAAATTTGATGCCACTGAGCAGGACGGAGTATTCCGTTTCAGTACAGAGCCGGAGCCGGGAGCTGACACTTCGGTAAGTGCATATATCGGAGTGGTTTATACCACCGGATACCGGGAGTTTTCTGAGTCTATAATTGTTGACAATGATCAGACTACTTCAAAGTCACTTTCTCTAACAGCCCCTGAATACGGCAATATCAAGAATGGTTCAGCTACAGTATATCTCTATGGTTATGCTCCTGTTGACAGTGAAGTGACGATTTATATTGACGGTCAAGCAGAAACAAATATCACCCCGAATAAGTATACCGGAAGATATAATTACAGCTTTGAGCGTGCTGCTGAAAACGGCGATAAGATCACAGTTTATGCTCAGGCAGGAGATTATAAAACCGAGGAGCGCACGATAAAATTAGCTTCAAACCGCACTGATGTTGAAAAGCTTCTGCTCACTCATGACAACAATCATACAGCCTATACTTTAGACATAACCGATGCCTTCAAGGAGGGAATTACTCCATATATCGCCTATAATCCGGGAAAACCTCTTGCTTTTGAG
>CAMNFW010000255.1 GCA_946537565.1 uncultured Ruminococcus sp.
GTATGTTACAAATTCCAAAAAGAGTGAGCGAGCTTTAGCGAGCGGCAACGTGAGCAAAAAAAGTGCTGTATGCGATCGAAATGTTACAAATTCCAAAAAGAGTGAGCGAGCTTTAGCGAGCGTCAACGTGAGCTAAAAAAACATAAAATATTTTTGTGATAGGTATTGTAAAATTGATGAGGGTATGATATAATAATAATGAATGCAGTTAAGATGCTGCGGAGAAAATTCCTGTATTCTATAAAGAAGGAGCGTGTGCTTTATGGTCACAGTAGAAAATCACATAGGAAAAATTTCAGTTTCAGAAAAGTATCTTACGGAAATAGTTCGCCATGCAGTCTGTGATTGCTTCGGAGTAGCAGATGTGTGTAATGTCAGCACCTTCCGCTCCGCTGTTTCTTCAATAACTAAAGGTAAACTCTTTAAACCAAGAGGTGTGGTCGTTCGTACTGACGACAACGGATGCCTTGTTATTGACCTGCATATCAAAGTTACCTACGGAACAAATATCGCTGCAGCTGTTGACAGTATTACCCATAAGGTAGCTTTTACCGTTGAAGAAGCCGTAGGCATCGACGTTAGTAAAGTCAATGTCTATGTTGATGATATGAATTATTGATTAGGAGGATTTTGTCGTGATAAACGGTGCTTTATTCAGAGACGCTGTTATTTCCGCCGCTATTACCATAAATAACAGAAAAAGAGAGATAGATGAACTGAACGTATACCCCGTTCCAGACGGAGATACCGGTACAAATATGTCTATGACTATCGGCAATTCCGTTGAAGAGCTTAAGCGTATGCCGGATAATACCCCTATCGGAGATGTGGCTAAAACTGCTGCTTCTGCTCTTCTCAGAGGAGCAAGAGGTAATTCAGGCGTCATCCTTTCACTTATTTTCAGAGGTATCTCAAAGGGACTTTCCGGACTCAGTGAGGCTGGCTGTGATGACTTCGCAAATGCCCTGACCCTGGGCGTAAAGGCTGCATATAAGGCTGTAATGAAACCTGTGGAGGGTACTATCCTCACCGTTTCACGCTCCGCTGCCGAAAAAGCTGCGGAAACCGCTAAGTCTACTAATGAAGATACTATCTTCTGGAATGATATCTGCAATGAGGCTGAAACTGTTCTCGCTAAAACTACTGATATGCTCCCTCAGCTTAAAAAAGCCGGCGTTGTCGATGCCGGCGGTATGGGATTTACCATTATTATCAAGGCTATGAAGGATATTTTCTGCGGCGGAAAAATTGCTGAGCCCGCTTTCCGTGCCGCTGCTCAGGAAGCTCCTGTTGATACATTCCGTTCAGCTGTAAGCCAGTATGATGCGGATATTACTTTTACTTACTGCACAGAATTCATGATCCAGAAGCATGATAACTGTCCGGATCCTTTTATGCTCAGAGCTTACCTCGAAACTATCGGTGACTGTGTTGTTCTTGTGGACGATGAAAAAATCATAAAAGTCCATGTTCATACTGATAACCCCGGAAATGCTCTCCAGAAGGCTCTGGAATTCGGCTACTTTATCAATGATCCCCGTCCTAAGATCGAGAATATGCGTATTCAGCATGAAAATAAAGTCAAGGAAGCTGAACAGCTGGAGGCAGGTTTCGTTGAAGCTGAGCCTGAAAAGGAGTTTGGATTCGTTGCTGTTGCAGCTGGTCACGGACTTGAAGCGATGTTCAATGATCTGGGAGTTGATGTAGTTGTGAAGGGCGGTCAGACGATGAATCCTTCAACTGATGACATTCTCAGGGCGATTCTTTCAACTCCTGCAAATACAGTTTTTGTTCTGCCAAACAATAAAAATATCATTATGGCGGCAGAGCAGGCTGTTAAGCTTACTGACAAGAAAGTCTGCGTTCTCCAGACCAGAACTATCCCGCAGGGAATAGCAGCAATGATGGCATTTGATGAGAGTGCTAATCTTTCTGAAAACCGCATTAATATGACTAAAGCTTTTGAAAAAGTCTCCACTGGTCTCATTACATTTGCTGCAAGAGATTCTGAGTTTGAGGGTCACTCAATTAAAGAAGGCGAGATACTTGCGCTTGATAACGGCAAACTCTCATTCACAGAGCGTGACATTACTAAAGCTACACTTAAGCTTGTCCGCAAGCTGGCTAAAAGTGCAGATGCATCCTTTGTCACAGTAATTTACGGCGCTGATGTTACAGAGGAAAATGCTGAGGAAATGGAGAAGCTTATAAAATCCAAGCTTAGTGACAAGATAGAAGTTATGATGGTCAATGGCGGTCAGCCGGTTTACTACTACATTATTTCAGCTGAATAATTAAAGGCTGGCTGAGGCTGATCTCACACTGAACCAAAGGTTTGATTACGATAGGTCCACAACATAAAAACAGCAAGAGCACTGATAGAAAATACCAGTGCTCTTTTCATTTATATAGCTATTTTAGCGGCTGCGCTTATCGAAGTTAGTTTTTTCTTTCCAATCGCTGCCGATATATTTTTCGCAGACCTCCTGATACCATTTGCTATCCAGTTCCAGCTCGGCGATTTTGTCATTCATTTCCCGGCGGTGGCGGATAAAATGGTCTGCATCATTCAAGAATTCCTGAGTCCAGGCTTTAATAGTATCGGTATCGAGACCTTCACGTTCTGCAAGAGCGTCCAGCTCGATTTTTCCACGCAGAGCCTCGATAGCGATACTGTCCTTATAATCCTGTTCATACTCTTTAGGCTCAGGTTTCTTTCCGCATATCATAGCATACACAAATGCGAAAAATATCAACCCGACCGCTATCATAGCTAAAGCCTGATCCGCACCCATTTCCCCACCTCCTTTTTTTGACTCACGTTTTTTTGGCTCACGTTTTTTTGGCTCACGTTTTTTTGGCTCACGTTGCCGCTCGTAAACTCGCTCACTCTTTTTGGGATTAGTTACATTTCGATCGCATACAGCACAGTGCTTTATCCGGTACTTCATGGTGCTACTATTTCTGTAATTCGATTTTGGGGCAGGTTACTTTTTTCGCTCACACTTTTTGGAATTTGTAACATACGATCGCATACAGCACTTTTTTAGCTCACGCTGCCGCTCGTAAACTCGCTCACTCTTTTTGGGATTAGTTACATATCGATCGCATACAGCACAGATAGTGCTGCGGTACTTTGTGGTGCAACTTGCATCGTAAGGCGGTTTTGTTTTAGGTTACTTTTTCACAGACGGCAATTATGTGTCAGCCTTCATTTCACTGCCGGCACTTTAGTGCCGGCATAAATCCGGGGGCTTCGCCCCCGGAACAA
>CAMNFW010000256.1 GCA_946537565.1 uncultured Ruminococcus sp.
AGCTGGCTTTTCCGGTGCAGCAGCTGGCTTTTCAGGTTTTTTTGCAGTAGGATCTACAGGCTCTGCATCGTCCTGCTCAGGAACCTCTATGCCTTTTTCCTTGCAGAAAGAAGTCAATATATCCCCAGATGATCTTTTGTCATGTATTATATCGTCAAGCTTCCCTGCATAATATTCAAATATTTTATCATTTATCACCTTTCGCTCGGCAATTGAAATACTGTTCCAGAGCTGATCGAGTACAGCCTTAAGCTTCTGCCATGCAAGAAAACGGTTATAGTTTTCCTGACTTATATCACTGTCATTGCCGCTGAATCCTTTCACAGCTACACACAGCTGTTCAACAGCAGATTTTTCCGCAGAGGCTGCTTTATCGTCCCAATGAGACTGTATTCTGTCCGCAGCAGAAGCACATAAGCCGCTGCCGGTCGCCGGAACAAATCTTCCTCCTGCACCAGCCTTCGGAGCATATCTGTTGAGAAAATCGTAATAGTCCTCACAGCCCAGCACTGCCAGCTGTTTTGATGGACTTTTGAATTTATTTATATTTGCCGGCTCATAATCCGAAAGCTTTTTCAGATCATTCCGGCTGTTCTTTTTTACTCTGATACCGGCAGACGCTGCAATACGGGTTATATAAGCAACTGATACATTCAGCTCCTTCACGCCTGACAGTCTTCTCAGCTCCTCTTCACTGACATATCCCGTACCTGAAAGAGTGAACAGAGATATTCTTATCTTTTCATCTATAAGCTGTTTTGCATCAAAAAACTGATCTGCCCACTTTGTGCTGTCAAGTATAGCTGAACGCACGATACCGCTCTTATAATAAGTCTCTGACTTTGTTCTTATCTGAATGCTGTTTGAAGCGTTCCATTCCTTTGCCTTACGCTCCAGCATCTCAAGACATTTCTGCTGATCTGATATAAAAGTCTCCACAGAAAATCCCAGCAGCAGGTAAAAATTTTCCATACAAAGCTTCTCTCCTATCTTACAGCTACCGCTTTCTGTATAGGCGACATTCTGTAAAAATCATCTATCTTCTTGATAATCTCATTGGCAGCTTCATAACTTCTTCTTATGCCGTTGCGTGCAAAGAAATCTCCGGCTCTTCTGCTGCGGAAAAATATCTCCATTTCATTCAGCTCTATTTTATTGCGGAAAAGTATATCCGCAGCCTTGTAAAGGTTGACCTCACCGAATGAATACATTATGATAATAAGCTCACCCATTATATTCACACGGAATTTAGGATCATATCTGTTTGTGACCTTATCGAGAAGGCGCAGAAATACCCTGTCATTTTCCGGCGGATACGGCTGGATCGGCAGAAAGTTTCTGAAACCGCATTCAGCTGTCTTGACAGCCTCTATCTGCTTGTACATACACTCAGCAAGCTTTTCAATGCAGTCATTTTTCTGAGAATCATTTATGATCGTAAAGTCCAGCTTATTTCCTGAAAAGGACGAGTAATAGATAGAATTACTGTCATTTACATTTCCTGCATCTCTTGCTACTGAATCCATTATCAGCACATTCATCACCCTTTTGTCTGAGTAGACATTCTGGTACTGATCATTCTCATCAGCCAGGATATAAGCCCATGCGTCGATTACGTCCGGCTCTACATTGTACCATACATCCTTAGTATAGATCAGATCAAGATATTTATAAAAAAGATCCATTCTTATCATAGGTGTAAGTGTACGGTCCTTTTTGTGTTCCTCATAAATATGGTAGATATTTTCATAGGAATCCGGCTCAAGGGTCTGTCTGCGGTTTGGACCGCCGCCGTCTCTTCTGTTATCTCTTCTGCCGCTGTTATTTCCGGAACGGAAGGAACGCTGAGTTGGTGCCGGCTCAGGCTCCGGAACAGGCTCCGGCTCAGGAAACGGAGCTGGCGCACCTGTACTCATAATTTCTATACCCTTCTCATTACAAAAGGATATAAGCACCTCTTCTGCATCTTTTCTGTTATATATTATATCATTGAGTCTTTTGGTGAAAGCATTTTTGATGTTCTCATTGATGATCTTCTGATCTGCAATGGAAAGTGCATTCCAAAGCTGTTCGAGAATTGCCTTCATCTGTGACCACATGAGATATTTGTTATAGTTTGTCTGACTGACATCAGAATCATTTCCTGTAAATCCTTTTATTGCAATACAAAGCTGATCTACGGCAGATTTTTCTGCTGATGCACGTTTGTCAGACCAGGATGACTGTATCTTTTCTGCTGCACTTACACAAAGCTGGGCAGGAGTTTCCTGAGAAAATTTATTTCTTCCGTTTCCAGATGCGGAGTATTTTTCCAGGAAATCGTAATAATCCCCACAGCCTGTCACCAGAAGCTGTTTTGCTGGTGTTCTGAATTTATTTGGATTAGCAGGCGCATAGTCCGAAAGCTTCTTAAGCTCAGCAGTATAATTCTTCTTTATCCTTACGCCGATAGATGCCGCAACTCTTGAAAGATAGGGAACTGATACATTCAGCTCCTTTCGCTCTGAAAGTCTTTTAAGCTCATCTTCACTTACATAGCCTGTTCCGGACATTGCAAAAAGATAATTCTTTATCTTGTCATCTATCATGGCTTTCGCCTCGAAATACTGATCCGCCCATACTTTGCTGTTAAGAATGGCAGCTCTGACATCACCGCTTTTATAGTATGTTTCATGCTTGGCTCTTGTCTGTATATTAGTAGAGGCTTTCCACTCCTTCGCTTTCTGTTCAAGAGTATCAAGACAGGTCTGCTTATCATTGATGAAATTTTCAACAGAAAAACCCAGAAGTAAATAATAATTATCAAGCTTCGCCATTATACCGTCCCCTCCTTAAAGGGCATCTTTTACTTGAAAAATTTTTTTGAACGCTTTCTTTCCTTAATTTCATTTTTCATGATCTCCTGCATCATAGGAGTATAACAGCAAACGCAGGTTATCTCTCTGCGCTCACATAATGTCCGTCCTAAACGGAACTGAGGCAGTGACCGGAATTTTACTCCGCAGCAAGTCTTTTGACCGTCGATAGTAACATGAACTATATCAGTGGATATATTCGTTACAAGCCTTATATCCAGCCCTTTATAAAAAGCGGAGGTTCCCGGCTGCTCAGCTCTTTTATTATTTTCCGGAGCAGGCTTTTCGGCATATTGCTTTCCCCACTTCATCGGTTCCGGCTCCGGCTTTTCCTCACGGCGATTTTCAGGTTTTTTCGGCTCCGGCTTTTCCTCACGGCGATTTTCAGTTTTTTTCGG